>JAYVOT010001006.1:0-12123 GCA_043757795.1 Chthonomonadaceae bacterium
CTCTCGCGCTACGATGGCTCAACGTCAGATTCCTTGCCAACACAATGACAACTCGGATTATATCGTCGGGACGAAGGGCTATGGCAATATCAAAGGGGCTGAGATTGAGATTCACGGCGAAACCAAATGGAAGTATGAGGGACCCCGGAAAAATATGTATCAGGTGGAGCACGATGAACTTTTCGCCTCCATTCGCAAGGGAACCCCCATCTATGACGCGGAACGAATGGCTCGAAGCACGCTCATGGGGCTGATGGGGCGTATGGCTGCGTATACCGGGGAAGAGATTACATGGGAGCAGATGTTGAAGTCCAAAGAGAATTTGTTCCCCGCGCACCTGGAGTGGAACGGGACGCTCGCTATCGCCCCTATGGCGACTCCCGGCAAGACCGCCTTCGTTTAGAACAGCGGCAATGCGAATAAGTTTGAACCGCGAAATGACGTGAAGTAAAGAAGCGATCTCATCAAAACAGCTCTCCGCCCTATCTGCGGAGAGCTGTTTTTTATTGTATGGGATACACCCACAGTTTGCCGTCTTTGGCGAAGCTGATATGTTTGCTGTCCGGGAGCCATCGAAAACTCTTGATGTCGAGGTTATATCGAGAGTAAGTTCGACCAAGATCGATGATCCCGGAGCCGTCGGTCTTTATGGCAACAAGATGAATCGTGATATGCGTTGTAAAAAATTCCAACGGTTTGGGCAGTTCTCGCACATTTGGGTCTATCTTAAAATAGCCGGATAAAATGTACTTGCCGTCCGGGGAAAGCGTCTCAAAAATAGGATTGAGACTCATGTTTCGGTCAGTTTTTTTCAGCTCTTCGTTAAATCCCGGGGTTGTCGTCTTCTTAATCCAGGGATAAGTTTTCTCGATGTTCCCAGTGGCGCTATTCAAGCAAACGATTCTTGAAGCTGGATTTAGCGCATCCGGATTGAGTTCTCTTATAGCCAGACTTCCATCATTCAAGAATCCCTGGACATGTCTGTTGATCGAATCTAACTTGTCCCTCACCGGCACAGGTTGATCGGGCTTTTTCACGCTCGCAATCATCAGCTCGTTATAGTACGGGTGCGCCTTGTTGATATCTAAACGACGAGTTGTCGCCAGGAAAGCGCTGCTGTCTTTATTCCAGGCAATGCTTGTAGAGGCTTTCACTGACTTCAAATGGCGCCTAGTTGCGCCGTCAGTCGAGATTAGAAAGTATTGATATTCGCGATGGATTTGGCGATCTGCATTGTAACGAAAACTCGAGCGTATGGTCCAGTTTCCATCAGGTGAAAAAAAGTCATAGTATGCGGTAGGGCGATTCGCGTTTTCAACTTTCGTAGCCGCACTGTTTAGACCCTCTAGTCTTGTCGAGGCGTGCCTGTCGATGTCGTATTTATAAAATATGGATGAGGGCTGGTTGATGGCGTTCCTTCGGGTCGAATTTCCTTCTTGGACGATAAGCTGATGAGAATTGATCCACTGGTAGTTCGATTCATCCCCAAGACCGCATATGATTTCCCCTCGACTTAGAGGCGGCTGCGTTCGGAAAAACCAGATAAGGAGTAGAGTAGCGGTTGTCGCAATCAGAATTTTGAATATCGCTCTTCGTCGCCAATTCTTGTCGTTTTGGTGTTTATGAATTTCAATTACTGACATTGGGGATCCTGTTTTTCATTTTCGATCGTTTATTGGCAAACTGGCTTGGATGTGATTTAACCGACTGACTCCCAATAGTATTCTACCGTACTAAGCGAAAGTAGAGATGGTTTCGTTGATTTATCCAAAAAGGCGAAGAGCGCTTGATATGCGTCCTACCTGTCCGAACAAGGTAAAATTGTAAGATGGACAATCAGGATATTTTTCAGTGCGTGCCTAATTTTAGCGAAGGTCGCGATTTGGGCGTGATCGAGGAGATTGCGGAAGCAATTCGCGCTGTTCCGGGCGCAAACCTCGTCGATTATTCCTGGGATTGGGATCATCACCGGAGCGTGATGACGATTCTTGGAAGCGCGCAGGCGATTGAAAGAGCGGTTTTTGAGGCGGCGCGCGTAGCGGTTTCAAGAATTGATTTGCGAGAACATTCCGGCTTGCATCCTAGAATAGGCGCGATAGATGTGCTGCCGCTAGTTCCGTTGATAGACACTCCTAAAGTATTTGCGATTGAGACGGCTAATCGGATCGCGAAACGCATTGGGGATGAGTTGAAGGCGCCGGTTTATCTTTACGAATGGAATGCGAAGCAGGGGAGAATAAGCGCGTTGCCGGAGCTTCGAAAGGGGGGATTCGAGGGGCTTGGAAAACAAAAACTGATTGGCGTACGAAAACCGGATTTTGGACCCGATCGGGCACATATTTCAGCGGGAGCGACGGTAATCGGGGCGCGAAGTCCGCTTGTCGCTTACAACGTGAATTTGTTTCCGGACGTACAGGATGGAGGAGAGGATTGGAGCAGGCATAGTGAAACGGCGGCGAAGAGGATCGCTTCACTTATCAGACAAGAAAGGGAGACAAATCCTGCACTGTCGGGGGTTCGCGCTCTAGGATTGTTTTTGGAATCTCGAAACTGCGCTCAAGTTTCGCTTAATCTCACTCGCCCTCGCCTCGTTTCCGTTCCGCCGATATTCCGTTTCATTCAACTAGAAGCCAATAGAATGGGAATTCAAACGGTTGTCAGCGAGGTGATCGGCGTAATTCCGGTATCAGCGTTGAATGGCGAAACGCCGGATGACATTCATTGGAAGAGCTGGAAAGAATCGCAAATATTGAGGCTTTGACAACGATTATTCGTCCGTTTTTTGCAAGACGCTCGCGAGATAAAAAGGTTGACGATCCTCGTGAAGAAGAGTTAATCTTTTCGCCCACCGGAAAGAAGCGTGAATTTCACGTACCATAGCGGATTGCGGGTCGAGATCGAAGAAAAAATGATTTGCGATGAGGACAATTCCGTCGGGTTCAAGTAGGTCTTCTACCATTTGAATGATCGTTTTAATACTCTTATCATTGAGAGGGGAGAGATAATAGAGCACGTCCGCGAGAACGATCAGATCGTATTTCCCCTCGGCTGTCTCGTTCAATTTTGTGATGTCGCCCTGTTTGTAATGGAGATTCGGAAAGGAGTGCGAGAGTTTTGCAGCGTTTTCAACCGCCACCTGTGCAAGCTCAATTCCCAACCCCTGTCCGATGTGCGGCGAAAGGAGTCGCGACATCATTCCCAACCCGCATCCCACGTCAAGAGCCTTGCGATACTCTCGCTTTGGCAACAGAGCGATAAGTTTGGAGTATTTCAGAAGTTGGTAACGATATTTCGTATCGCTGCAAGCCCAGGGGTCGGAACTATTTCGATAGAGCGCGTTGAACGATTCTTCGAGATTGGAGTTCTTCTGCATCTGAGCGAGGGACGAATCAGATTTGGCGCTATTGATCCAGAAAGCGATATCGTGCAATGTCATGAAGAACATTTTCGGCATCGGGATGACCCCGCAAAAGTCTCTATTTCGTTTCAACAAGTAGGTTTCACCCTTTCCAGGACGGACTGCAAAGTATCAATTCAAAACTATTATTGCACATCGCCTAGTCGCCTCTCGCTAGAACAGCGACCCAAACGCTCGCGGCTCCGGCATTTTTTAAGACTCTTGAGCACTCTCGGAGGGTTGAGGCGGTTGTCATCACGTCGTCGACAAGCAATACTTTCCGTTGGTTGAAACAGAGAGCCGATCTAGTTTCAAAAGCGCCTCTTACATTGCCTGTGCGCTGAAGTTGGTTGAGAGTCGCTTGAATTCGCGTTTTCCGCACTCGCTTCAGATCATTGACGTTGATTTCGCAAGCGAATCTGTCCGCAATAGGCCTGGCAAGGATCAAACTCTGGTTGAAGCCTCTCTCACGTTCTCGAGATGAATGAAGGGGAACTGGAACAATGCAATCAAAAGCATGCGTCGCTTTGTCTTCATTGTTAATATCTTGATTTGCATCTGAAAACCCCCTTTGATTCCCCACTCTAGAGCTGATCGTCTCGGCGAGCAGTCTTCCTAAAGGCTTTGCAAGAGCGGATTTTCCTTCGTATTTCAAAAGATGAATCGCTCTTTTGAGTCCGCCTTCGTACCTGCCCAAAACGACGACTGAGTCGTATGGCGGAGGCGCTGTTTCGCAATTCCGGCAAACCCGCTTGCCTTCAGCGGAAGGAATTCCGCACATTTCGCAAAATGGCGGATTTAAGGGAGAAATCTCGTTCCGGCAGTTCAGACAGTATGTTTCTCTCTCCTCGACTCCGCAGATAAGGCAATGCGGAGGATAAAGAACGTCCAAAATTCCTGAAAACATCTCATTGGCTGTCTCAATGATGCCCATTCAGCACTCCTTTCCTTATACCTTTCGTGGGAGTAAAATCCAGTTCGACATCGCTTTCCGGACATTCATTCAAATTCAATTTTAGTTGCGTGCTAAACGAATATTGCACTAAGAATTCTACAGGAGCTAATCTGAGTCTTCGCTAAAAGCTCGGGAGTTTGCAAAAAATAAATGTCTCAGAGTTTCCTGAACCGACTCAAACTCCTGAGTGTCAATACAGAAAGAAGAAACATAATTCCACGCTTTTGTGGGGTATAATTATACTATTACTATAGGGTTTCATATCTCAAAAGAGTACCCGATTTAGGAGAGTAAATGGCAGACGAAACAGTTCCTCAAACAAGCGCAGAGCAGAGTCCCAACGGCGAAGGAATTATCACGCGTATCGATATTGAACAGGAGCTGAGACGTTCTTATCTCGGTTACGCCGTGTCAACGCTGGTTTCGAGAGCGTTGCCGGATGTCAGGGACGGCTTGAAACCTGTACAACGAAGAATTCTTTACGGAATGCGCGGCTTGGGGATCACTCCAAACTCAGCAAGAGTTAAATCAGCAAGAGTTGTCGGCGAGGTCATGGGAAAATACCATCCTCACGGCGATCAGGCGATCTATGCGACTCTGGTTCGCCTTGCTCAAGATTTCAGTTTGAGATATCCCCTCATCGACCCGCAAGGAAACTTCGGCAGCATCGACGGCGATCCTCCTGCAGCTCAACGATACACCGAGTGCCGACTGACTCCCATCGCTATGGAGATGATGGAAGACCTCAACCTCGACACCGTCAATTTCATGCCGAATTACGACGGCACGGACACGCAACCTTCCGTTCTTCCGGGAAAATTTCCCAACTTCCTCTGCAACGGCGGCGAGGGAATCGCGGTCGGGATGAGTACCAGCGTGCCTCCGCACAACCTTCGCGAAATCGTCGAAGCGAGCCTTTATGTTTTAGACCATCCGCAATCTACAGTCGAGGATATCCTGAAGTTTATTCCTGGTCCTGACTTTCCCACTCGCGGCATCATTCTGGGAACGAAAGGCGCTAAAGACGCCTATCGCACAGGACGCGGCAAGGTCATCATGCAGGCGCAGTTGCAGATCGAACCGATGGACAACGGCAAGAACTGCATCGTCATCACTGAACTTCCTTACCAGGTCAACAAAGCGCGATTAATTATTCAGATCGCAGACCTTGTGCGACAGAAAAAAGTCGACGGCATTACGGACATCAACGACTTCAGCGACAAACACGGAATGCGCGTCGTGATCGAACTACGCCGAGACGTGTTGCCCAAGCGAATCGTCAACTTCCTGCTCAAGCACACGCCGCTACGATCCACTTTCGGGATCATTATGTTGGCTCTTGTCTCCGGACAGCCGCGAATTTTGAACCTCGCTCAGGTCATCAATCTTCATCTCGCACACCGCCGAGAAGTGATTTTGCGACGTACTCGATTCGAACTGGGGAAGGCGAAGCACGACGCGCATATACGAGAAGGACTGCAGATCGCTCTCGACTTTTTGGATGCGATCATCGCGCTGATTCGCGCCGCTCCCAGCAGTGATGTTGCCCGAAGCCAGATGGTGGAACGATTCGGACTGACACAGATCCAAGCGATCGCCATTCTCGATATGCAACTGCGCTCCATAGCGCAACTTGAAAGTCAGCGCATTGAGGATCAATACAAAACCATTCTCAAAGAGATCGCAAGACTTGAAGACATCCTTGTGACTCCGGCGCGAGTCACGAAGATGCTGAAGGAAGAACTCCGGTATCTGAGAGACAAATACGGAGACGAACGGAGGACGAAAATTCTTCCCCTGGAAGCGGATGAGATTACCGAAGACGACCTCGTTCCAGAAGAGAAGACGCTCGTCACGATTTCAAGAGACGGCTACATAAAGCGTGTTCCGCTCGACGCCTTCCGAACTCAAAAGCGCGGGGGGAGGGGAGTGCAGGCGGCGAACTTGAAAGAGGAGGACACCCTTGCTCACCTTTTCCAGGCGACCACAACGCACTACATTCTCTTCTTCACAAACAGAGGGCGCGTCTATCGATTGAAGGCTTACGAAGTGCCGCAGTCCAGCAGGCAGGCGCGCGGGCAACACATCAACAACTTCATTCAGGTGGAGCCGGACGATAAGATCACCGCCATTCTGCCCATCAAGGATATGAAGGGGGAAGGTTTCCTTTTCTTCGCTTCCGAGCTTGGAGAAGTCAAGCGAACAGCGCTCTCCGAATTCGCAAACCTTCGCGCAAACGGCTTGATCTGTTTTGACATCGAGGCGGGCGACAACCTTAATTGGGTGAGTCACACGGATGGAACGCAAGAAGTGATGCTCGTAACGCAGAACGGCATGTCGATTCGTTTCCCTGAGACTGACGTTCCCGAACGAGGCAGAACGGCGGGAGGCGTGCGCGGCATTCAACTTCGAGACCCTAAAACCAAGGCGTACATCGACAAAGTAGTGTCTATGGGAGTGGTGAGTCCGACAAGCCAACTATTAGTCTGCAGCGCTCTCGGATTTGGCAAACGCACCGACCTCTCTTCGTACCGTGCGCAATCCAGGGGCGGCAAGGGCATTCTTACGATGCATTGCACCGCCAAAACAGGACCTATCGTAGATGCGGCAGTTGTTGAACCGACGGACAAACTCATGGTGTTGACAGAATCCGGCGTCACGATTCGTATGGAGATCATGACGATTCGGTCTACGAGCAGAAGCACTCAAGGCGTGAAACTCATCAACCTCGGAGATGGCGACAAGGTGTCCACGATCGCGAACTTGCTCTCTACGGAGGACATCGAAGTCGAGGCGGAGGCTACGGCGGAACCTGTCGCGGCTGTATAATTATAAGCAAAGTAATAGTGCGGGCGCTCATGCGCCCGCACTATTACTCTAACTGTGCTTCAAATTGCAACGAACTGCGGAATTTGGACTTCTAAAGCGTACATACGCTTTCGAGATCAAGTTATACTCAACGACAATCTCAATCTCATGTTCATAGAGGATTTTGGATTCTTGCAAACTCTTCGGACTGATACTCTAAGCTAGGCATAGTGTGGCAGCAGGGCGAAGTTCCGCTTAAAGAAAAAAGAGAGGAGGGCATTAGCCCTCCTCTCTATTATCTTTAAGCGGGAGACGAGATTCGAACTCGCGACATCTACCTTGGCAAGGTAGCGCTCTACCACTGAGCTACTCCCGCATGATTTGACGACTCAGTCACACTAAAAACATGGGCAAGAGGGGAGTTGAACCCCTACGCCTTACGGCACTAGTTCCTAAGACTAGCGTGTCTGCCATTCCACCACTCGCCCAAGACAGACAACTGACGTCGTTACTGACTCCAATAATATATCACAGCTGACAATAGATTGTCAAGAGAGAGATCAAATTCCTATAATCCTGCGTGTCATTCTAGCCGAAAATAGTCTGAAGAATGAAAAAATCCTTCCTGATTGGGCTTTGCGCCCTTACGACAATTTATGACCAAGAAATCAAAGAACAGCTACAAGGAGATAATAGGCATCATGGAACTGAAAAATAGTTTGAATTGGAAGTTCTCAGCCGCTCCGCTCGCGATCGCAGCGTTGGCGATCACGCTTGCGGGATGCGGCGGCGGAATGAAGTCGTCGAGCATTATTTCGAACCCTGCGTCGACGCGAGTCTACTTCAACGCGGTAACGGCGCCTGGCCCCGGCTTCTACTCGATGGCGTCGGACGGGACGGGCGGAAAGAAACTCACGGACGGTTCGAAATCCGAGAACTCGCTCACAGTCAGCCCGGATGGCAAACGTCTGGTTTACGCAACAAGCGTAACAACCGCACTGCCTTATTTCTCCAACTCGGACGGGTCTTCCGCCACCCCGTGGCCGGCCTCAGCGCTTTTTGCGAGAGCGAGCGAGCCTTCGTACGCGCCCGGAGGAACTAAAGTCGTCTTCGTGGGAGATGCCAACTTATTCACCGCCTCGCAAGACGGCAGCGTTCCTGCGCGTATCACTAATTTTGGCACAGGGAACATCAACACGCCGTCCTACAGTCCGGATTCGAAAAAAATACTCTTTACCAGGGTGGATCCCGACGGCTCCCTTTTTGTCTGCACGATCAATCCCGATGGTATCGGCGCTCTAACGTTGACTCCCGCTGCCAGCAAAAATTCCCGCCCGCGTTACAGCCCGGACGGCAAGAAAATAGTCTTCGTGTCCAATCGCGACGGAAAAAACCAAATCTATTCGATGAATGCCGATGGAAGCGTTCAAACGAGGTTGACGAACGATACCTCCAACGACACCGACCCTATCTTCAGCCCGGATGGGACGAAGATCGCTTTTTACTCGGATAGAGATTTGGTCGGAACCTACAAAGTCTACACGATGAATGCAGACGGCTCTGGCCAAGCGAAACTCAGCGACATAGCCGGAGACAGCATCACGCTCGATTGGCGCTGATCGTTTATTTCAAAATTAGTCTGATTCAACCCCCGCTCCATGTGATCGCACATGAGCGGGGATTGTTGTCGGTGGTCGAATTATATAGCGACCGATCCTATGAAGTTGAGCTGGAGGAGCTTTGCAAGTTGGGAAAAGGAGACTTCAACAACTTGGATATATGTTGGAGAAACTGAAGTCATATCGCTTCCGCCCACTCTTAATAAGTTCGATTTTGCATTCGCGCTCCCACCAACCCTATATTCTACGCAAAAAGTTGACACTCTTTCTCAGATATACTATACTTCATTCGCATTCCCCATTCTTACGGGGAATTCCTATCTATTTTTAGAAAGAGAATGCATGAACTGGATCGAGTTTGGGCGCGAAAGCCTTGAGGTGGAGGCAAATGCGATTTTATTGGCGTCCCGGCGATTGGGTCCTTCGTTTGAAGTTGCGATAGAACTTCTTGAAAACTGCCGAGGGAAGGTCATCGTAACCGGTGTCGGCAAATCCGGAATCGCAGCGAAGAAAATTGCCGCAACGCTCACATCCACCGGGTGTCCCGCCGTTTTCCTCCATCCTACGGAAGCAATGCACGGCGATCTCGGCATCGTCGCAACCAATGATGCGGCAATTGCGCTGAGCAACAGCGGCGAGAGCGAAGAACTTTCCGCCATACTGCCCGCGTTTCTGGCGAGAGGCGTTCCAATTATCGCCATCGTGGGAAATTTGAATTCAACGCTCGCGCAGAAAGCGGCAGTCTGTCTGGATGCGTCGATAGAGCGTGAAGCCTGTCCGTTGAATCTCGCCCCGACCACTAGCGTCGTCGTCGCGATGGCGCTTGGTGACGCGCTTGCAATGACGCTTCAAAAAAAGCGAGGTTTTCGAGAAGAGGACTACGCGCTCAATCACCCGGGAGGGAGATTGGGAAGAAGGTTGACATTGCGCGTTCGCGATCTTATGCGAACAGGCGCTGAAGGCTTGCCGTCGGTTTCTCCGGAGTCGAGCTTGATGCAAGCGTTGCAAGAGATCAGCGCCAAGAGCGTAGGGGCGACCTGCGTCACCGACGAAACCGGAGTTCTTCTCGGGCTGATAACCGACTATGATGTCCGAAAGGCGTTTCAAGAGCATGGTTCAGGCGCGATGGAGCGCTCTGCAGAGCAGGTGATGACCCGAAAACCGGCATTGACTTTGCACCCCGACCAACTGGCATATGAGGCGATGCGCCTGATGGAAGAGCGCCCAAGACCTCTTTCGGTAGCTCCAGTAGTGGACGATGAGAACCGCTGCCAGGGAATGGCCCTCATTCACGATTTCGTACGAGCGGGACTATAGGCAATTTTACATGCTGAAAATCGGTATTATCGGCAATATTCCGCTATTGATCCCGATTATATCGCAGAATAAATCTTATTCATAGATGAAGGAAATGGAAGTATGAAACTTTTGATTTTTGGCGCTTCCGGACGCACCGGCCTGGAAATAGTCAAATTGGCGATCGCTAAGGGTCATGTCGTCAGGGCGTTTGTGCGCGACCCAAAGAAAATACATATCATTCACCCGAATCTAGAGGTTTTTCAAGGAGATATTGAAGATTTTAGAACAGTTGAGAAAGCGATGGAAGATCAAGAAGCTGTGCTGTCGGCGCTCGGCTCTCCCAATTTAAAGCCGAATACGATCCTCTCCGACGGTACGAAATTCATCATCGAAGCGATGCAGAGGCATCATGTGCGCCGTTTCGTTTGCGAATCCAGTTTGGGAGTGGGGGACAGTAAGCATCAGATCGGGGGAAGCGTCGGCGGACTTGTGTTTCGCTACCTTTTTATGGGATTTTATCTCAGGCACGTCTTTGCAGACAAGGAGATTCAAGAGAACCATATTCGACAGAGCGGTCTTGATTGGGTGATCGTGCGTCCCGGCGGTTTGACGGATACGCCGGGAACAGGCAATTGCAAAGTTGTGATGCCGGACGTACGGAAGTTGGAATCCACTCAAATTCCACGTGAGGAAGTCGCTGAATTTATGTTGAAGCAAGTGGAGAACGATGAATGGTTGAAGAAGACTCCGGGACTCGTTTCGTAGAGAGGATCAGTCGGATTAAAAATAAAATCCGCCACTCATAAATACGATTTTTGAGTGGCGTAATGGATTTGATGTACGGAGATGACGGGACTTGAACCCGCGGCTTCCTGCGTGACAGGCAGGCACTCTAACCACTGAGCTACACCTCCATGCAACTGGATGCAAAACAATTATACGCGACAGACAGCGGATTGTCAAGAGCGTTTTCCAGTAGCTGTGAAAAATAGCGCGAGTCGATTGCCTATAACCGTCTCAACGAAGAAAATTGGAACCGGACTGAAGGAAGCAGCCTTCCGCATCCGGATTCAATGATTCTGAATTCGATTTGAAGAGTCGAGATATACCTGAAGGAGATGGAGTGACTCTTGAACTATTTACCTCTATTGCGCCATAAGGCTGTTTTGTTTTTTGCTTCATCGCTTCTGCTAATCTTGCAAATGAATGTTGAGGGGCAAGAGATCGGGAACGAGAGAGAACCTGTGCAACTCAGGAATCAAAGGTCGTACAACCTTCTTTTTCTTCAGTTCGCGCCGGAAGCTTCGGATGTTCTCCCAAAAGGTCAGAGTCGTCTTTCAATCCAATTGGATATTGCCAACAATCTTTTAATTCCCAATTCAGATTTGGGGGCGACAGTAATTGAGGACTTCGAAACGCAGAGACTTCAATTCGGATGGCGAAGAGGTATTTCAAATCGCGCCGAAATTGAGGTTTTCCTGCCCGTAGTCTGGCGAAACGGCGGCGCTTTGGATGGAATCCTAAACGTCTATCATAGTATTATCAACTTCAAAGCTAATCAGGAGGACGATCCGGCAGGTCGAAAGTCTACCGGCGAGTATCATAGCGTTTGGAAACTTATAGACTCTGAAGGCAAAGTTCTTGTCGATCAAAAAGCGGCCATAGGCTTCGGCGACCTTGAATTGTCATTGAAACACTCATTCAACAGCAGACGTCAAAGAGGCGCGACCGCGATTCGTTTCGGAATCAAACTGCCGACAGGGAACTCAAAACTGCTCTTAGGAAGCGGGGGAGCGGATATGGGACTTTCCTTCGACTCGCGGTATCGTGTCGGAAGGGATTTCACTTTTTACTTTAACGTTGGGGCAGTTCTTACAGGACGGTCAAACGCCGTACCGAACCGTGAACCGGCGCTGTGGCAGAGTTTTTTCGGAGCGGAATATCACCCCAATCGCCGAGACAGCTATTTCGCTCAAGTGGACTGGAACAGCCCTGCAGTTCGCACAGGAAATCTATTCGCAGATAGATTGAGCGTCACGGCGCTT
>JAYVOT010001007.1:0-3241 GCA_043757795.1 Chthonomonadaceae bacterium
GCCCCACCTGTTCCCATCTCGAACACAGAAGTGAAAGATGCCTGCGCCGACAATACTTGGGAAGCAATTCCCTGGGAAGATAGGTCGCCGCCAGAATAATATCGAATAGAGCTCCCTCAATTGTGAACCAATTGGGGGAGTTCTTATATTTTTCATCTATTTTCGAAATTCGCTTGACATTTGCGGGGGGGGAGTAGAATAGGGGTGTCAGTTGAGAGTGCGTTAGTTGAAATCGAACTTTGAACTCGTACAATCGGCATTCCAACTGAACATTGATGGAAACTCTCTTCTCAAGACAGAAGCATTCTCACGCATTTGGAGGTTTAGCTATGTTCAGACACGCTTTTTCTCTTCTCGCTACGAGCGCATTGTTGGTAGCTAGCTCATTGCTATGCAAAGCACAAGTCAATCCGGATATTTCAGTAGATTGTCACTTTACCTCAGGTTCACCCGCAACTTACTATCAAATAACGCCAGGGACATCAGCAAGCATTACGGCTTTACTCACAACAGATGCTATTTTAACGAATGTGAGTCTCATAGATCGATTTTATGGTCTGACATGTAGTGCAGGAATCGATGCAAAAGATACCCCACTGGGAACGACTCTCTACATGCGTGTGGTGAGCGCTCAGTCTAAACAATCAAGGATTGTTCATCCTAATATGACTATCGAAATACATCTAACCACTACAGGAACAGATGCATTTCCGATAGGCACGTTTGAATTTTCAGGAAATGCCACTGCGACAGAACCTAAAACAGGTTTCGAGAGTTTCTCAATTCGCCAAACAGTAGATGTGCAAGTCGCGCCCTACGCCTGACGAGTATTTGAATGGATGTGAGGGAAAACCACTCATGAAAACAAGGAAAATCATCTTCAGACCGACTCTCAACGCTTCATTGTTCTTTTTAATTTCAATCGCCGCCTCTCGTTCTGCACTCTGCCAGATCAGCGATGAGATGACTAAGAGCGACGCTCGCCTTTCAAAGAGGGTCTCCTTCGCATCCAATCGAATTTACCTCAAGGATCTGTTTACTGAATTGACTAAAATGACTGGCGTCTCGTTGAAAACAAACGATCAAGACATGGCTCCGGCTATTGAATTGTCGGTGCGATTTGAAGAGTTGCCCCTCATCAAATTATTAGATTCAGTCTGGGCATTAATCAGCAGTTCGGACAGTAAATACTACTACATTCGAAGCGGAACTCCTTCGAATTACGCCTACTATCTGTTAGAGCCGTATTCTGTAAAAAACAGAGCAGAAAGAATACGGGACTACTCTAACAAACTATTTGAAGCTTATATTAATGATCTTTGTAACATGTCTTTGCTTTCCGCCACTCAAAATCGTATCAGAATTAAGCCTTACCTCAAGCAAAAAACTGAGGAAGAAGTAAAAATGATCCTTGCGATTCTTGATAATGAGAGCACTCGGAATGAAGTAGCTCTATTTTCTGAATTAGTTCCACTGGATAAGCGACATTCAGTTTTATTAGAGGGAATAGGGGTGGATGTTGCTATGGCTCAAGCCCCACCAAGAGTACAATCACTCTACAATTCATTTTGGACATCCATGTTTCCTAAAGAACAAAATAACACTGCTCCAAGTACCGCACCTACACTGCCTGATAGAATTGTAATATATGTCAAGTCATTTCGTAAAACGGACATTATCCCTGAAGTTGCAATCAATCATGAAGAAGGAGTGAGCGGAACCCTCATCTCTTCTTTCCCAGTCGAAACTGAAGTCAAACGTGTCCTGAAACAGCGCTGGAAATTGCCATTAGATGAGTGGACAAGCCTTTTTGAAGACTCAAAACTGACTGAAACAAGCAAGTACGAAGACAAGTCTGTCGCAAACTCATTGCTCTCTGAGATGCATCTAAAAATGTACAAAGCGCAAGGCTTGACTGAAGATCAAGCAGCCGCAAGGCTTGAAAAATCCGAGTTCAATCGTCAAAATTCAAGACCGATTAGCGGACAAATGGACTTTATCTCAAAAACGATGAAGTTTCCATATCTTTCCGTCTTCAACGCTAAATCCGACCGGACGCCGATCTATCCGAAGGATACGCTTTTGAGAAAAGTTTTGGAAGAGGCAGACGGTCGTTTCGGAGCCAAAATGCATAAGTGGAGAGATGGAGTATTACTAGTCAATTCACCTAAGTGGTTCGCCTCCGAACCCGCCACTATGAACTTTGATACTTTGAAGCTGTTGCTTGGATCGAAAGACGGGATCGTTGAGATGGAAAACGTTGCGAAAGCGGTGAGCAGGATGAACAACGAGCAGGCGAGTGAACTTATGCCGCGTTTTCCTGTTTTGCGCGGAGCCTATCCAATGCGACAACTCTTTATATACGCGCAGCTTCACCCTGCGGTTTTGCAGTCAGACGGAGTGGAAATCGATTCGGAAATGGCGGGCTACCTCGGAACTAAGCCGAAGTTCGGTTACAGTCAGGGCGTTGATGAAGCGAACGCTCGCAGAATTAGACTTCGGCAGTTCGCCCCTGATCCAACCAAGGCTCGAAACATAGTGATTCGACCTGAGATATTGGTCAACGGCAAGTGGGTGTCGCTTGGCGGATTTATACAGATTCCAGTCCAGAAAGTCGCTCCGAAATAATGTGTTGAAACCCCACCTGTTCCCATCTCGAACACAGAAGTGAAAGACGCCAGCGCCGACAATACTTGGGAAGCAATTCCCTGGGAAGATAGGTCGCCGCCGGAATGATTATGAATAGCCTCTAACCACGGTTAGAGGCTATTTTGTACGCCGGGCATGTGCCTTCGTTCTCGGAGGCGAAGTCCTCTGCGGAGGAGGGAATCCCCACCGCTAAGCGATGGCAAGGGCATCTCTGTGAAGAGGGGTCTGAAGGAAGCCGGTTGGGACTGTCTGATGTTATATTGGATGAATCGGCATGCCGGGGGCACGGAGGCGGCGAAGTGAGCGGTTGATCGGCCAGCCAACCTCCGAAGGAGCTGAGACCAGCGGAGAGAACCATTGTTGAGTTGGTCAAAACGGCCAGAGACTGAGAAGGCGAGTGGCGGGAACAGTTTTGGATGGAAATCTCCAGCCACCTTCACGCAATACTGACTGAAGGAGGCGCTAGCAGCGGCCCATGAATCGGGTCCCTCCGTACAATTGAATATCTACAGGCGCTCCTGAGTGCAAACAGCATCGCAAATAGAATGATACGGGGACTGTTACTCAACCTCTATCTCGACTATCGCCATAC
>JAYVOT010001008.1:0-3240 GCA_043757795.1 Chthonomonadaceae bacterium
TCGCTCTTCAATTCGTTTTGCAGAGCGAGTTTCTTCGTTGACGCTTGTTCCTCATACTGGTTCGATTCCTCACTCGCAACTGCACTCCGCCATAGCCCGCCCCGCATATCGAATTCAATAAGGCACACAATTTGAACACGATCGTACAAGTTTCACTTGATTTGACCTCAATTCCGGAGGCGCTCGCAATGGCGGAGATAGCAATGCGGGCAGGTTGCGACTGGCTTGAAGCTGGCACGCCCCTTATTATCGCGGAAGGAATGCACGGAGTTCGCGCCCTCCGAGCCGCCTTCCCGAACACGCCGATCGTGGCGGACTTGAAGACGATGGATGGCGGCTGGTTGGAGGCGCAGTTGATGGCGAAGGCGGGGGCGACGCACGTCGTGGTGATGGAACGCGCCCACGAAGAGACGCTGAGAGAGGTCGTTCGCGCAGGCAGAGATTTTGGCGTAAAAGTGATGGGCGACGATCTCGGATCTCCGGACAAAGTCGCGGCGGCGAAGCGTATGGAGGATTTCGGTTGCGATTTCATCATTCATCACATCGGGTTCGATGAACGCCGGGGCATTGTGGCAAGAGGCGGGAGGTGTCCAAGTCCGCTGGATGAGTTGAAAGCGGTCGTGGAAGCAGTGAGCATTCCTGTGCAGGCGGTGGGAGGATTGAGCATCGAACAGGCGATTCGCACGCCGGAGTACGGCGCTCCGCTCGTGGTCATCGGCGCGCCTCTCGCCATAGACGCGGATTCGTTCACTTCCGCGCAAGGAGATACCGAGTCTGTACTGCGAGCGATTTGCGAAAGAGTTCACGCTTACCGAGACAAATAGTTTTGAGACCCGGAAAATTCACGCCTGAGCGATTTCCAGGATTACGAGGCGCTATTGAGAAGTTATGATCGTGGAGCGAATTTCAGCCGGACGCATAGTTGCGTCCGGCTGATTTCAGATGGGCTTACGGACAACCCGTGTTCCAGAGCGCGAATGGCGTTGGATACCAGGTGTCTCCGTAGAGATAGTTGTCGGGGTTCAACGTCGCTTCGAGCCGGTGCCATTTTGCGTGTCCATCCCAAAAATTGTAGTTCGCACCGCCGCTGTGTCGATCCCACTTGATTCGCGTGGTTTCGACGTTTTTATCGACGCTGGCTTTTAGGGCGGCGACTGTCGCCTCATAGGTTACGAATTTGGCGACAACGCCCTTGCTCGCGCACGATTGGCTTGGATTGTGCGCGTCGAAACCCTTCCACTGCCCTGGCGAAATTCCATTGGGCCAGAAGTCGCGTCGTTCCGTCAAAACGATCAAGCTTGCAGGTTTGTCGAAGATTGCCTCGCTTGGCGGAATCCAGTCATGCGCGGGAATGGCGTTGTAGTTGTTGATGTAAGAGAATTTGGGAGCCTGTCCGTCGCAGGTTTCTCCCACGACTCCGGTTGTTCCGCAGGGATTGAGCGGCGTCACCGGGTTCGTGTCCGACGGGCAGACGAAAATCTGATTGTTTTTGACGTAGGGTTGAACGACGTAGGACCAATGAACTTTAATCTTGTTCTTCGCGCCGGAAAACATGCCATACTCCCAGGTGGTCTGCATCAGCGTGTTGTCGTAATCCTGAGCGTACATCTGCAGGGAAGTTCCGAGCTGTCGCATATTGCTCAAGCAAGAGATGGCGCGAGCCTTCTCGCGAGCTTGAGCGAAAACGGGAAATAGAATTGCTGCCAGGATCGCAATAATTGCGATAACCACTAGCAGTTCGATGAGGGTGAAGGCGCGTCTACGCATGAAGAAAATCTCCTGATCAGAAAATGGCGTGTCTTTCGATCAAGAAGGTTCGAGCGTCGGTCGCATGCTTTAGGAGTATAAATTGAAAGTCAGTCCCTAAAAGTTGCGGCGGTACGAATCGGACTATCCTGATACTATGGCAATTACAAGCATCAGGATACCGATCCGATATTAAGATATGGTTAAGAGAGTGTTAAATTCGTGTTAAGATCGAGTTTCGGGGAGAAGAGAATAGTAGTCCATGTTCGGAATCTATCCCCTACTCCCAGCGCTTTACAGCGATCTGCCGCCGTCTTTCCATAGTTGGATGAATTTTCTCCTGCCCCGGTAAAGGCGAGAGCGAACGATCCCGACGGTCGTGTTCAGTCTTTCCGCCGCCTCCCGATAGCTATGCCCCTCGACATCCACCATCTTGATGATCGTTCTGTAGGACGTCGAGATTTGACTTAAAACCAATTCGACTTCTTCCCACTCCATTTTTCTGAGAAGCTTTTGTTCCACTTCGTATCGAGGAGTTTTGAGCAGGCTAGCGGCAATTCCGGTGTCATTGCCAGTTGCGGTCAACTGCTCAAAAGAGACTGTTTTAAGTCTCTTTCGTCGCAAGCGATCCACGGCGAGATTCGATAGTATGCGCGCAAGCCACCCGTTGAATGGAAAGTTTCGATCATAACGCTCAAATGCCTGCCACGCCCTTTGATAGGCTTCCATAGCGAGATCTTCGGCATCTAATTTGTTTCCTGTGAGCCTGCAAGCGTACTTGTAAATGGGAGCGTAGCTGCGTGCGAACAGATTGTTGAATTCGTCGTGCAGCTGAGCATCGACTGTCATCATGTTCATCAAAGTTTCCTCCTACATCGTAAGTAAAGTCTTATATCTGCTCAATTTATTTTGCAGGGCTTCGCGAGCTCGGTTCAATCGCGACTTGACCGTACCCACTTTGATTCCCATTTTGTCGGAAATTTCTTCGTGGGAAAGCTCTTGCAAGTAGAAAAGCTTAATGATCGATTGATGATGAACAGGCAATGTAGAAATTGCTTTGTAAAGAATTTGATTGCTCTCTTGAGTTTCAGCGTAGTTTTCAGGCGAGATCGCTTTGTTTTCACACTGCGCGAGGCAAGCGTCTCCGCAAGACTCGATCATTCCATCCAGAGAAATGGTCGGCGTTCTCATTGAGCGTCTTCGCAAATCACAGGCTGCGTTCGAAACTACTCGGCGTACCCAGGTGGGAAGAGCGGCGGCGCTTCTGCAGGTTCCGAGCATGGCGCAAAGTCGAATGTAAGCTTCCGCGGCAATGTCTCCGGCATCGTCATAGTTTCCAGCCATTTTGTAAGCAAGACTGTTGATTAGCCCTTCGAATCGGGAAAGAAGCATGTGGATCGCCTCTTTATCGTCTCTGCGGCAACGTTCCAAAAGTCGATCATTGGTGACGGTTTCTGCGAATATGCCTGGTTTGTAGAGCGTCGAGCCTCTTTG
>JAYVOT010001009.1:0-3235 GCA_043757795.1 Chthonomonadaceae bacterium
AAGCGATCTCCTGGGACGACCCGTCAAAAGCGTCCACGTTCCGTTGCAGAAATGTGCAGACCTCAGAAGATTCGCTATTCGAGAAAGTGGACGGATTCGTCGCCACAGTCGGCTCGACGAGTTGGAACCCGCTTGAGAGTCTCCTGCGCGGACAAGTCTCGGAACTCTACGTCATCGGGGACGCGAATCTTCCCCAAACCGTCGAAGCCGCCACGTATCAAGGCGCGCGAATCGGACGTTTGATATGAGTTTTCTGAATCAGGTCTTAGATTGTGAGGCTTGCTCCAGCTCAGCGCTCCCATCTTCTGAACAAAATCCTCAACTTCCAACTTTTCCCCTAAAGTTGGGGCGGCGCTAAACGCCGGAAGCACAGACAACGCAAAGTTGGGGGCGGTGCGAAGCGCCGGGGGGCATACTCAAAGCGGAGCGCTCGGCGCACGCCTTAACGGAACTCACGTAACCAACTCTTCCTCCCCTCTCCTAACGACGCGAAGCGAGAGTCCGGGAGACGGGGTCGGGGGTGAAGTTCCTCCAAAGTTGGGTGGCGGCGCTGTCGCCTGAGAGTACGCCTTAGCAAGAGTGCGAATTAGAAATCCGAGGTCTGAAAGTACGTCGAATCCTCAAAATTACGGAATTTCAAAGCGTTCGAGTCGCTTGAATTGGATTTCAAATGCCCGGACGACAGGCTGCTTTTGGGAATGAGCGTCTTTTCGAGCGGGAACGCCTCCGGCAAGTCCACTCTGCTAAAGTGCATTGCAATGGCTATTTCAAAACTGGCGATTCGCAGGTTGCGAAGTTGAATAGGTCTTGCCGCATAGCAAACGGTTTTAGGAAAAGGAACTATGTCGAATAAAGAAAATCAGTCAGTAGCGCCAGGAGTCGTGATCGTAGGAGGCGGATTCGGCGGGCTTTCGGCGGCGCAAAGCCTTCGAAACTCGGCTGTGAAAATCACGCTCCTCGATAAAAACAATCATCATCTTTTCCAACCCTTGCTGTATCAAGTGGCGACCGCCGGCCTATCTCCCGCCAATATCGCAGCCCCTATTCGATCCGTGCTTCGACATCAAAAGAACACCGTTGTCGAAATGGTCGAGGTCACAGGGATAGATAAAGAGAAGAGAGAAGTCCTTGCGGGCGATAGAAAAATTCATTACGATTATTTGATCCTCGCAACAGGAGCGACCGATTCCTATTTCGGCAAAGACGAGTGGGAAGAATTCGCTCCCGGATTGAAGAGTTTGCCTCAAGCGACCCGGATTCGTCGGGATATCCTCACGGCATTCGAACTCGCGGAGATAGAGGAAGACGAAGCTAAACGCAACGCCCTTCTCAATTTCGTCGTCATTGGAGCCGGACCCACCGGGGTCGAAATGGCGGGCGCGATAGCGGAGCTAGCCCGGAAGACTCTTGCAGGCGACTTTAGACTGATCGATCCCGGAATGGCGCGCATCTTCCTGATTGAAGCCGGACCTAGGATCCTCCCGACTTTTGATCCCTCCATTTCAAAACAGGCTCAGAAACACCTTGAGAGCATGGGCGTGGAGGTGCGCGTCGGTCAGAAAGTCGAATTGGCGGATGAAGACGGAGTGATTGTCATGGGGGCGCGAATTCCCTCCAAGACGCTTGTGTGGGCGGCGGGAGTGAAAGCGTCTCCGGCGGGCAAATGGCTTGGCGTTGAGACGGACAGGACGGGAAAGGTGAAAGTCGCTCCGGATTGCAGCGTTCCGGAGTACCCGGAAATATTCGTGATCGGGGACACCGCGTTGTTTCTTTCCGGAGAAAAGCCCTTGCCGGGAGTGGCGCAAGTGGCGATTCAGCAAGGCGCATACGCCGCGAAAGTCATTCAACATCGCCTCAATAACTCCCAAGTCCCTCCCCCTTTCAAATATTTTGATAAAGGCAATATGGCGACAATAGGGCGTTCGTTCGCTGTGGTGCAAACCGGCAAGTTCAAATTCGGGGGTTTTATCGCCTGGCTCGCATGGTTGGCGATCCATGTCCTCTATCTCATTACTTATAAAAACCGCATACTTGTTTTGATGCAGTGGACATGGTCGTATCTTAGCTGGTCGAAAGGGGCGAGAATTATTACTGGAAGCAATTCGCCCTCGCCTACGAAATTACCTGACAAGGACGGAATTTGAAGAGATTTTTGATCGTGAACGCAGATGATTTCGGCATGACCTCAAGGGTGAACTCAGCTATTTTGAAGGCGCATTCGGAAGGAGTTCTGACGTCTGCAAGCTTGATGGTTGCGGAACCTGCCTGGGAAGAGGCGGTTGAGATCGCCCGGCGCTTTCCTTCGCTCGGCGTCGGTCTGCATGTCGCAACCACTTACGACAGAGCTTTGTTGACACGAAGAGAAATTCCTGATATCATAGATTTAAGTGGTCGATTTGATAAAAATCCTTTAAAAGTCGGACTGAAATACGCTTTCTCAAAAACAGCGCAAAAGCACTTGAAGCGGGAGATGGAAGCGCAGTTCGAGCGGTTTGCAAGTACGGGATTGCCCTGGGATCATGTGGACGGGCATCAGCATTTCCACATGCACCCGACTGTTTTCAAGTTTTTGCTGGAGTTGTGCGATAGATTTGGGGCGCATCGTCTACGAGTTCCGCAAGAGAACCTTCGGGCGCACCTGCGCGCAGGAGGGGATGGTTTCTCTCCTGTGACGATCGGGGCATGGATATTGCAGACCCTATGCAAGCGAAATCGTAAGACCCTGCTTTCCAGAAAAACGCTGGGCGGAAAGCCTATCTTCCTTTGCGATCAAATTTATGGCGATTTCCAATCCGCCAACATGCACAGAGATTACGTTTTGATGGCTCTCGACAGGCTGGAAGGCGTCACGAACGAGATCTACTTTCACCCCGGTACTGACTACGCTCGCAAGCTTCCTACGGACAGGCGGACGGACGAGATTCGAGACGTTGAGTTGCATGCCCTGCTCTCTCCGGAGGTGAAAGCCAAAATCAGCCTACTTGGGGTGACAATTGGAACCTACGCCGAAATTGAGGCGTTTGCTGTTGCGAAAACGTCTCATTGAGCTGATCGTCATAGCGGGGTTATGTATTGATATTGAGCGTTCCTATACGCCTTTTGCGACGAATCTATTTGACTAACTGATGTTACGCAGTCCTGACGACCAAATGATTTTTTCGAGAGCGCTTTTGAATCCCATGACTAAAGTCACGGTCTCGGTGGCGCTTCGCGCCGTATGTCCTTCGGACATGAG
>JAYVOT010001010.1:0-3235 GCA_043757795.1 Chthonomonadaceae bacterium
AACTTGTTTGGTCTTTTATCTTGCAACTCGACCAAGCGATAGAAAAGTTCTAATCTGCATTCTTTTATCTCTTCAGGAGAAACAGGCATGAAAATGAAACCTGCAGGAAAAATACTCCTGCTAATCCTCTCAATTGGAGTCGCATTCGGACTCTGGCGAGGGTGGCAAAAGTTCGGCGACGCGATTCTGCCGAGCGCTCAGGGCGGAAACTCAGTGGTTCCCGGCAAAGTCGATCTGCCGAACCCGGACGCGAATCCGGGGAGCGGGGTCGTCGCGTATACGGCTCCGGGAAGCGCCGCAGGCTGTTCGGAGAAACCCGAAGTCCGAATGTTGGTCTGGGCATGGAACGCGCAAATGGGTCTCATGCTTGCAAACGGCGGTCCGCAGGCTACCTCCGGTAGCCAAATGTGCAACAACAACGTCAATTTGAAACTTTCACGGCAGGACGACGTCAGCAAAATGCAGGCGGATATGCTGGCTTTTGCAACTGATCTGAGTCAGGGGAACGCTCAACCCAAGCGAGGCGCTCACTTCGTCGCGATCATGGGAGACGGCAGCGCCGCCTTTTTGAAGGGCGTAAACGACTCCTTGAAGCGCCTGGGCCCGGAGTACATCGCCAAAGTAGTCGGCTCATGCGGATATTCTCGTGGGGAAGATAAGCTCATGGGTCCCCCGGAGTGGAAGGCGAATCCGGCTGCGTGCAGAGGCGGCGTCATCGCGGGAGTGTTGCGAGACGGCGATTGGAACATCGCTCAGAAGTGGCTGGCGGACAACGGCTTGCCCACCAATCCGGATGAAAAAACCTACGATCCCGACGCCGTCAACTGGGTCTCCGCCAACGACTATCTGGACGCCGCCGAGAAATACATCGCGGGCTACACCGAGTCTCGCCCTGTAGTGCGGCACGGAAAACGCACCGGCGAAATGAAACAGATTACGGTCAACTCAGTCGTCACCTGGACTCCCGGAGATGTGAACATCGCGAAGAAGCGAGGCGGACTCATCTCAATCGTTTCGACAAAGCAGTACACCTATCAGATGCCGTGCGTTCTCATCGGCAACAACAAATGGATGCAGGCGAACCGCTCGACAGTCGAAGGAATGTTGCAATCCGTGTGCGCCGGCGGCGATCAAGTCAAGTCGAGTCCGGAGGCGCTGAAACGAGCTTCCGCCATCAGCGCGGCGGTCTATCAGGATGCAGGCTCGGGAGCGGACTATTGGGAGCGTTATTATCATGGCGTGACAGAGCCTGACAAAAATGGAATTCCAGTTGAACTTGGCGGCTCCACGGTCAACAATCTGACGGACAACCTGATTCTGTTCGGCATGGCGTCCGGAACGACAAACGTATTTTCCAAAGTCTACACCGTTTTCGGCGACCTGGTCGTCGCGCAGTACCCGTTGCTAGTGCCGAACTATCCCGCAGTGAATGAGATAGTCGATACTAGCTATTTGCAGGGAGTATTGAAGAAAAACGGCCCGATCACCCCTGAAGTCGTGAAAGCGACCGCTATGAAGGGGTCAACGAACTCCGGCGGCAAAGTGACTTCGACCGTCAGCAGGAAGAGTTGGAACATCAAATTCGAGTCCGGCAGAGCGAGCATCAAACCGGAATCGATGCAGATGCTCAATCGTCTGCTCAGCGACCTCGTCGTAGCGGGCGGAACCGCTGTCGAGATAAATGGACATACCGACAACGTCGGCAATCCGGATGCCAATATGAAGCTCTCCGAATCGCGGGCGTTCGCAGTGAAGCAGTTTCTAGAGAAGAAAGCGCCGGTCAACTTCCCCGAAGGAAGAATACGCATCTTCTCTCACGGACAGACTCAGCCCCTCGCACCCAACTCGGATGAGGCGGGACGCGCGAAAAATCGTCGCGTAGAGATACGACTCGGGGCGACGGAGTAGAAATGCAGGAATCAAATAATGTCGTTGAACAAGTGGTAGTTTCACTCCCTGCTAAACCAAAAAAGGAAGGCGGACTGCTTTCCGCTTTCCTGCCGAATCAGATCGTTTCGCCGAACATTATGCGCCTCCTCATTGGAGCGGAGGCGGCGATTTTTCTGGCGATCTGGATCAAATCGCCTTTCAAAGTCCTGCCGCGCCCTTTCGAAGTGCTTGAAGCGTTGAAACAACTCTGGTTGAGGGGCGGACTGGGACACGAACTTCTCTCTAGTTTTCAACTAAATCTCCAGGCGCTCGGCTTGACGACGCTGATCTCGTTGGCGTTCGCCTACCTCACCGTTCTCCCTGTGATGCGCCCTATCGTTGCGGCGATCTCAAAAGCGAGATTTCTCAGTCTGGTGGGTTTTCCCCTCGTCTTCACGCTTATTTTCGGGGGCGGTCGTCCGCTGCAATTGGGACTCATGGTCTTCGGGATGAGCGTCTTTTTCGTGACTTCCATGTCTTCCGTCGTGGAGGACATCCCCTCGGATCAGTTCGACTACGCACGCACGCTCAGGATGAACGAATGGCGAGTTGTGTGGGAGGTTGTGATACTTGGCACACTGGACAGAGCGTTTGAGGTGATGCGGCAGAACGCGGCGATCGGTTGGCTGATGCTCACGATGGTGGAAGGAATCTCGCGAGCTGAAGGCGGAATCGGCGTTATGCTTCTGAACGAAAATCGGTACCAGAAACTGCCGGAAGTCTTCGCCATTCAGATCGTTTTTCTGATTGTCGGGCTATTCCAAGACTCGCTTATCGGGCTGTTGCGCCGGGTCGTGTGCCCTTACGCCCAACTCACTCTGGAAAGAAAATAGCATGTCCTCAAGCGCTCCTTATGAATTCAAAGAGACCTTGCTCAAAATGGAAGGGGTTTCAAAAGCGCTTGGCGGCGCGCCGGTACTACGAGACTTCAATCTGGAGATCAAAAACGTGGTTCGTCCGGGAATGACGCAGGGTCAAGTGGTCAGTATTTTAGGACCCTCCGGCATGGGCAAAACGACTCTCTTTCGAATCCTTGCAGGTCTCATGCAACCGGACGGCGGCACTGTGCGAGTCGGACCGGACTTGCACCCTGTCAAACGCGGGACTGTCGGGGTCGTCACGCAGAACTATCTCCTTTTCCCGAATCGCACTGTTCAGGGCAATCTCGAAATCGCTGGAAAACAGGCAGGATTTTCAGGGGCGGAAGCGAAAGAAAAAGCTCAGAGCATCATGCAACGCTTCGGGGTGCTGGATCAAGCAGGGAAGTACCCCTGCCAACTCTCCGGCGGGCAACGTCAGCGCGTCG
>JAYVOT010001011.1:0-3234 GCA_043757795.1 Chthonomonadaceae bacterium
GATTTTACGCCTATTTTTCCAAACTAAAAAGCTTGACCCAACGCTGAGAGCGACATATCCCGCCATCACATAGGGATTTTCAATGAAAAAAAGCGCGAACGGCAAAGGCGCGCAAATCGCCAACGGCAAAGCTAATCCCGGATTGAATAGGCTGTATTCGAACTTTTTTTCGATCTCTTTGAGGCGAACCGTTTCGCGTTTCAGGTTTTCAAGCGCGGTTCCCAATCTTCCGGTTCGCTCTCCGACAGAGAGAACAGGTGACGCAAGGGACGTGTACATGGCGTCAATTCGAAGGATGGCTTGGGAGAGAGGCGCTCCCGACCTAGCTTCAACTACGAATTTATCGCACATTTTCCGGAGTTCCGGCTTTGCAGTCCGAGAAGCTATCCGCAACGCCTCCACCGGCTCAATCCCGCTACGATACAAAATCTCCCAACGGCTACATAGGTCAGAAAACTGCTCGTGCGGTCCGGCCTCGCCGAACAACGCTTCTTCGACTTTGCGAATCATCGCGACTGGCGGAACAGTCTCCTGCCTCTGCAGTCGATTCGCTTCGTGCTGTTTCGCCAACTCAAAGAGCGTCAGCGGCTGAACCGTTGCGCCGGTTTCTTGCAACTTGCGCTGACGGAGCGCTTCAGAAGAATGATTCCGAGTTGCGAGCGAGCTTTCCTCCCCGGCGGACAACTCCTGAGAAGCTGATTCAAGAGGCATGGGGGCGCGAAACGGAATCGCGGGAGCCTCCTCTTCAACTGTCTCTTGCCTTCTCATTCGTTGCTCGCTTTTGTTGGCTGGACGCTAAAAATGCTTTTACCGATGAAAGATCACTTCCCTTGAAACTGCGGGGAGGCGATCATCAGGGCGGCGAGTTCCGCGGTGAGAGTTTGTTCCGCAACAGCATCCGCTTGCGCTTTCCGGATGTGCGCCTGAAGCTGTCCTTTCAACTCGGAAAGCTCCGGTGAGTCGATGCTTTTCCCCAAGATCGCCTGTACCAGAGCCTTCAATTTCAAGGCGAGCGAGTCCGCCTTCAGGGCTTTGAAGAGCGGTTCAAGGTCAATCTTCGTCCCGGGCATTCCGTTCGATGCGAGGGCGAGAGCGAACTTCCAACGCGGCAACAGCACGCTAGTCCAGGCGGACGCCTTTTCCGGGAATCCGTCCGGCATCGGCCATTGATAAAGCGGTTGCCCCATATCAGCGAGATGCTTTTGCACTGCCTCGCCGCCATCCGTATCGGCTGCGAGAGCGCGAAGAGCTGAAACCGCTAAATCCAGCGGGCGTTTGACGATGGGCTTGCAAAGAGCAAGATTCAGCAGTCCATCGAGAAGTATCGGGCGCAGGAGTGCGCGAATCGGCGTGTCGCTACCCGGCTTCAGATAGGCCTTAGCCGCCTTTTCAACGATCTCCGGGGGGGCATCCCCCAGGACTCGCCGACAGATTTTTTTTGCCAGAAAGCGTGCTGTGATAGGATGATTTGCTAGCGCTCTCAAAACGGCATCAGCGTCTTTTTGTCCGCCATTCGGTCTGATTCGAAGTTGCAGAAAGGGAATGTATTTCTCCCCGTCATCGTGAAAAGCGGGGTTATACTCGAATTGGGAGCGTTTGAAGCCGCTCCCGACCGTCCAACCGGTGAAACAACGCGCCACCTCTTGAATGTCCTTTTGCGAGTATCCGCTATTGACGCCAAGCGTGTGCAGTTCCAGAATTTCCCTCGCGTAGTTTTCATTGGCGACGCCGTTTCGATTTTCGCGATTGTCCAAATAAGTCAACATCGCCGGGCTATGCGCAGAGGCCGTCAGCATCTCCTCAAAACTCCCGAGCAGGTGCGGGCGCAAAACCTGCTCCGTATCGACAGGCAGTAGAGAGCGATTTTCTCCTTTGAGGACGTAAAGGTTGAAGTGATTCGTCCAGAAGTCCGCCATCATTTCGCGAACCTGATGGGCGCTGTACGTAGCGCGAAGGATCGCAGCTTGTTCGGTTTCTCGAACGAGCTGACCGTCGTCATGAACGTAAAGTTCATCCGGATCATCGTGTTCGATCTCTTGAATGTCGAGAGAGTTGACGCGCCACGCGACCGCCGGATCTTCGGGAAGTTTGTCAGCAAGTTGTTCTTCAAGCCACCCGCCCGCACCCATAGCGATCAGCCGATTCGCCTCGCCGGGGCGTTGTCCGAACCCGGCTCGATTGAGAACGTGATTGGCGAGCGTTAGCTCGGACGCATCTGCAAGCGCCGGCTCCCACTTCGCAGGATTGGGACCTGTCGCTTTTTGAAAACTTTGCCCAATTTCCGAGCAACCAGTCCCTCCAAACAGCACTGCGCCCAAACCTGCTCCTGCGAGCGCTCCTTGCCGGATTACTTCTCTTCTACTTTGCGATGTCGCCATGTGTGCATCTCCCGAAACGGTAATGGTCACTTTGGAAAGGTCGTATCGGTGACAATCAAGCGATATTCCGAGGCGGATTTACCATTCGAATCTTCTCCGGCAAGAGCGCCGTAATTCCCGCTCCCATCGCGAACATCAGCGCCACAGGGGCGAAAACGAACCATCCGATGTACGGAAAACCAAGGGCGAGGCTGAAAACCAGACTTCCGCGCAGGCATTGCACGAAGCTCGATGAGGTGTCTTGCAAGTCGCTCCGTTTGCCGATCATCTGTGCGAGTCCGGCGGAACCAAGCGCCAGCACGCCTCCGATTCCGCCGATCAAAAGCAGCCCGATCAGCTTATTGGGAACGACGCCTACGCTCGCAAGAACAAACGCTATTACCAGAAGAAGCATCATCCCGACTCCGCGCAAAAAACAGGCCCGGCTGGAATCTTTGACGAAATTCGCCGCTCGCTCGACTTTTTCCGGCAGAAGAAAAGCGACGGAAATCATGAGACCCGTCCAGGTCAAAACCATCACTATGATGATGTTCATCACAGCTTGCACTAAAGCTAAAGTCATTTCATTCACCTCTCCGGATAATGTGATTTTTTGTGATTCAATCGAACAACAACTTCGCAGTCGTCTCATACTATGACTACTCCATTTGAAAGGAAGCGGTTTCAAAAAAAGTACCAGAAATTCGATGGTTCAAGAACCGACTGGATTCAGCGGGAATGATTTAAGATCTGATGTTACGCAATCCTGACGACCAAATGATTTTTTCGAGAGCGCTTTTGAATCCCATGACTAAAGTCACGGTCTAGGTGGCGCTTCGCGCCGTATGTCCTTCGGACATGAGTCGCGACTTGCCTG
>JAYVOT010001012.1:0-12063 GCA_043757795.1 Chthonomonadaceae bacterium
CCTTGAAAAGTGGTTATCAGACTATACGTTAGACGAAGTTTGGCGCATGGGTCGCATGGGGGGAAGGTCGTGAAGATCACAGTCCTGGTTGAGGGAAAAACCGAGACAGCCTTTAAGCCGATTCTACTCTCCTTCCTCAAAAAGCGATTAGGAGAAAAAATGCCAAAACTTGACTTTTTCCCCTGTCATGGGGGAATTTTCACAGGTGATAAATTAAGGAGGACTGTAGAGACGTTGCTTCGTGAGAAGAGCCCTTCGGATCATGTAATCGCGTTATCCGATGTGTATGGCACAATCTTTTCCAGCGCTGAGGACGCTAAAAAGAAGATGAGTGACTGGGTCGGAGAGGAAACCCGATTCAGTCCCCACGTCGCGTTGTACGACTTTGAAGCATGGCTGTTGCCTTATTGGTCGGATATTCAACGGCTTGCAGGACACAACAAGAGTATGCCGGCATCCAATCCGGAAACTGTAAATAATTCTAACCCTCCTGCCGATCGCATTAAAGAGGTGTTCGAGATTGGTAAATCGAGGAACTCTTACTCTAAAGTTCGCGACGCTACGAGGATATTGAGGGACAATGACCTTGGAGTTGCAATTTCGCAATGCGCAGAATTAAAGGCTTTTGTAAATACGATTATCAGAATTTCTGGCGGACTAGAGATAAATTAGACGCCCTGCTTTACCAAAACTTGGATTTGCATGTATTACGGACGCAAACTTGGAGAAGTGAAATTCAGTAACATGTAATCGGCTGTCTCCGCGACAAAATCGACTACATCGGTCACTTCCACACTGCCGGCAACCCCGGTCGCAACGAACTCGACGAGACTCAGGAGCTGTATTATCCGGCGATCATGAAAGCGATTGCCGCAACCAATTACGAGGGGTATGTGGGTCAAGAGTTCAGCCCGAAGAAGGACGCACTGGAGTCGCTTGAGGCGGCTTTTAAGATTTACGATGTGTAACTTTATCGGGAACTATAATGACCCCAAGAATTCGGACACGGAAAAGGGCGGAAATAAGTTAAACTGAAGATGCCATGATAAATGCAGAGTCCAGCACGACCGGAGGTATTTTTGATGTCTATTCGCGAATTCTCGCAATCATTCGGTGAATTCTACGAAAGTGTTTACCTGCCGGATCACGCATCCCCATGGAATCGGTGGGTTCACTTCTTGAGCAATATCACCGCGATAATTTTCTGTGCGCTGGGCGTAGGGTTTCTGAGTATTCTTCTATTTGCAACTGGTATTTGGTTCCAGCTCGGCCCGCCTTATCTCGGCCATATTCTATTTGAGAAGACGCATCGCAGCATCGATCAATCGCCCCTGTTCGCGGCGCTCGGAAGTTGGTATACCACCTTTGAAATCATCACTGGCAAGCAGTCGGTCACGCATGGACGTGCGCCGAGGATCAATCCATGAGAGAATCCGAGGCTCCGCAAACTCAACCGGCCCGGTTGCTCGCAGCGCTGGCGAAGTACGGTCGCAATCTCCATTCGTTTATGGTTCTCGAGCCGGGTCTTTCGGTTTGGGGCAAGGACGATGCGATGATCGCTTACGCGGACCGGGGAGGGTATTGGGTAGCGGTCGGCGGCCCGCTCTGCGCCAGGGAGGATACCCTTGCGGTCGCAAGCGCGTTTCGCGAATCAGCACGCAAAGAGGGACGCAGTGTCGTTTTTTTTGGCGTGACTCGGCCGCTTGTCGATCAACTGCAGGGCGCCTTCGATTCGCTGCAGATTGGACTTGCCGCCGTCTGGGATCCGGCGCAATGGCAACATGTCGTGGCCGACTCCGGAAAGCTGCGAAACCGCCTGAGCAAAGCCAGGCGATCCGGTGTCGCCGTCCGGCTTATTGACAGTTGTCAGGTCGCCGAAGGCACGCCGCTCCAGCGCAGGTTCGTCGAAATCGTCGATTCGTGGGCCGACCATAAAGCTCTTCCACCGATGGGGTTTATGGTCACCCTGGAGCTGTTTCAGCATGCGGAGCGTCGTCGCTACTTTGTTGTCGAATCAGGCGGAATCGTTCACGGGTTCGCCGTCTGCGTGCCCATCTACGGCAAGAACGGCTGGCTTCTCGAAGATATGATGATTCACCCCGAATCGCCCGCCGGCTGCGGCGAATCCCTGGTGGATGCGGTGATGCGTCAATTGCGCGACGAAGGCGCCGAGATGGTTAGCCTGGGAATGGTGGCGTTGGCGGGACTGGATGCGGAGCAAAACCCTGGAAATCATGTATTTCTTACGGCACTGCTTCGTATCTGTGCGCGTTCAATGGGCTGGCTCTATAATATGGAGGGATTGTACCGCTTTCGTGATAAAATGAAGCCTTCCGTGTGGGAACCCGTGTACCTTGTTGCCGGCGGCAAAGTCAGTTTTCGGACTATACGCGCCATCCTGATGGCGTTCGCCAACGGCTGGGTTCCACGTTTTGCGGCGCGAGCGCTGGGTCGATGGACTCGTCAACGATTTTGGCGACCAAGGGTCGCTCCTTCCGAAAAGTCGTCCCGGAAGCCGGTCATCGATGTCCCGATTTTGTTGTTGGCGATTGTCTGCTGCACGGCGATGGCGTTCGCCGTTGTCGGCGTGTTCCGAGGTTGGCTCCCGGGGTGGATGGCGGTCGGGATTGGTTTCGCCGCCGCATTCGCCGGATTTACGCCCGTCCACGAAGCCGTCCATGGCAACGTTTCTCGATGGACAGCTTTAAACTCGGTAATCGGACATAGTTGCTCGGCGCTATTGATAGGCGCGTTTCTCCCCTATTGTTTTCTTCACCGCGAGCATCATTCGCATACCAATGTCACCTCCGATGACCCCGACGCCTGGTGCGGATCGAGTCCAAAGTGGGCGTTGCCATTGCGCTGGCTCACCCAGGATATCGGATACTTACGGTATTATTTTTCACGATGGTCGACGAGACCCTGGTTTGAACGGGCGAATCTTGTCCTTTGCGGAAGTTTCTACCTTGCCGTCGTGGTCAGCGCATGGATGCTCATGCCGTCTTTGTTTCGCGCATTGTTATTGGGGTGGATTCTTCCTGCGCGACTGGCGTTGTTCACGCTTGCGGCGACGTTCTCCTGGCTTCCTCACGCTCCACACCAATCAACTGAATCCTACCAGGCGACCTCGGTTCGCAGTTCTCCCTGGCTGACATGGTTTTTACTGGGGCAAAATTTCCATCTCGTTCACCATATCGATCCGAGCAAACCTTTTTATCGGTTAGCGAGCATTTGGAAGCGAACACGGCAGGATTTTATGGATCGCGGCGCAATCGATTACTCCCGTTTGAATCTGATGGGAAAGACAAGTCGGTCGGGGAAACCGCCTGATGGAGACGCTGGGATCAGCGACGATCTTTAATCGGATATGGCGGTAGAGGCAACTAAGGAGTCGCCCAACAATTATTGCACTGGAATTTAGGTGAGTTTGATCTCAAAAATGAGCAGAACTCAGTGCATCAATTTATGCGCGTATCCTAAATCGCCGGAGGGTCTTGACTTGGCAGCCCTGCTAAACCGAATTGAAAGCGAGATGGGCAATGCCCCGACTCAAGCGCAGTGGACGATGAACTACTGCCTGGCAGGAATCGGCATTCATTTCCCGGAGTATCGGGGACGCGCCATAGCCATTGGCGAACGAATCGGGGCGTTCCGAGATTACCCCACCCCAAAGGGATGCACGTCGCCGTTCGCGCCGCTCTGGATCGCTGCGATGATAAGTCGCCGGAACTGATGGGCTTGCCGAAAAGTAGCCGGAACCTCGAATGATCGTTTTGGATGTCGAGTTCTTACCAAAAAATTTGCGATTTAGCAACTTCGTCCGGAAACTTACTAAATTACAACTCGATCAAAACATGAAGAATCGTACGCTTCATTATTGAAGTCATGCGTAAATAGGTCGCGCACAAGGAGGAACAAATGCAAAAACGTAAACTTGGAAAGAGCGGATTGGAAGTGTCAGCCCTCGGACTAGGTTGCATGGAAAATGAGCTATTCACGCGGAAAATCAAAAGATAAACACGAGATGATCGCCCTCATCAGGGCGGCATTTGATCGAGGGGAAGATTGACGAGAACACCGCGTTCAACAGCGCGGATTTCAGGAACGCAATCCCCGCTTTGATGTGGAAGTCAGGAAAGCGAATCAGACCGTTATAGACTTGCTGGAAAGTATCGCTCTACGCAAAAAAGCGACTCCGGCGAAGATCGCTCTTGCCTGGTTGCTTGCTCAGAAGCAGTGGATTGTTCCAATTCCTGGAACCACCAACCTGCAACGCCTGGAGGAGAACATGGGAGCGGCATCCATCGAGCTTACACATAAAGATTTAACCGAGATCAACTTTGCGGCAGACTAAATCAAAGTGCAAGGGGCGAGATATCCCGAAAGCGCACAAAAAATGATCGACCGATAAGCCATTTGATCTAGTACGAATACGCTACTTGACTGGTGGAACTTTTGACATAGTGAGTGAGTATAATAGAAGTGAAGTGAGCATAGTACGCGCAAGTCGTTGAAAGACTTGGTTCAGAACCCGGCTTTCGGTGACGAATCAAAGAACTTGAACGTATCTAACTAATATGAAACTGTTTCTTCGAGGAGTTTGAAGCGCATGGCGAACCGTCAATTTAATCCTATGGATATTTTTCGACAGCTTGAACAGGATTTACGATCCAGCGCCGCCCCCCATTCAGCGGGTTTCGCGCTTTTCAACCCGCCCATAGACATGTATGAGACAGACGACTGCCTCGAAGTCAAAATGGAATTGGCTGGAGTAAGTTCTGAAAAAATCGCAGTCACCCTTTCGGCGGATGACCGAGTTTTGACCATCGCGGGAGAACGAACCGAATCGAAAGACGCGCATTCCGAAAGATTGCGTTGCTTCCACCTTGAGATTTTTTACGGGGCTTTTGAACGCGAAGTCATATTGCCCGGCGTCATGCGCTTTGAAAGAGAGCGCATTCGGGCAAGTTATCGAGATGGATTTCTGATTGTCTCCCTCCCGAAAAGAGTTCAGCCCCCCACTGAGAAACGAACGATTCCGGTCTCATCCTAAGTTTTGAGAACCAACCGGTACAATTACGCTCAAGTGATTTTCGCTTGAAGCGTTGACAATTTGAGAGCTTCCGGGAAGAATAGAAATACTGACGCTGCCACTCTAACCGATTTTTCAGGATGAGTGAACGAGAAAAGAACAATTGATGAAAATAGATAAATCACATAATGCGGACGTCGAGTTGGGCGAGGCAATTGAAGAGATACTACAAGAAACCGAACTGAATGACGACATTCCGGATCCTCTTGAGCATCACGCGAGCGTTGTTGCAGAGATGATCGACTCCGACGACGACAATGATCAAAAGCCTACTATACCGGATGAAATCAATTTGCTTCCCCTGCGTGAAGTAGTGATTACGCCAGGACTTTTGGCTCCGTTGGGAGTAGGCAGAGAGACCTCCATCAAGCTCGTCAACGAATCCACGATCGGCGGCAATAGACTCATCGGCGTCTCCTGCATGATCGATCCGGCAAAAGAGAATCCGTCTGTCGAGGACGTCTATAAGATCGGGACAGTGGTCGCGATTCGAATGATGGCGCAGGTCCCGGACGGGATCAAACTGATCGTTCAGGGCATTCAGCGCATCGAAATATTGGGAGCCGTCGAGACCTCCCCCTACCTCAGAGTGAAGGTTCGAGCGATAGAGGAACCTGCTGTTCCTGAAGAAGACCTTCTGGAAGTGGAGGCGCTACGCCGCAATATCGGGGCGATGTTCACTCGAGTCGTTCAGTTGTCCACCGATCTGCCGGATGAGATACAAAGCATCACGAACACGGCGTCGCCTCAACTCCTCACGGATTTGATCGCAGCGCAGATGCCGCGCCTCACCTACCAGGAACGACAGGAAATTCTTGAGACCATCGACCTGAAGCCTAGAATGACAAGGCTCATGGAACTCCTTGCACGAGAAGTGCAGGTTTTGGAGTTGGGCAATCGACTGCAATCCGAAGTCGCGCAGGAGATGGGAAAGACCCAACGCGAATACTATCTTCGAGAGCAGATCCGACAGATCAACAAAGAGCTTGGCGAGGGCGATGATCGTACGCAGGAAACGGACGAAATCCGAGAGAAAATCGCGAAGTCCGGAATGCCTGAAGAGGCGATGAAAGAGGCTGAGCGAGAACTGGATCGACTTAATCGAATGAATCCGGCTGCTCCTGAGTACAACGTAGCCCGCACCTACCTCGATTGGATGGTGGCGATGCCCTGGAGTCAGTCCACGGAAGACAACCTGGAGATCGCTTCGGTAAAAGAGATTCTCGATGCGGATCATTACGGTCTTGAAAAAGTCAAAGATAGAATTTTGGAGTACCTGTCCGTCCGAAAATTCAAGAAAGACGGCACGGCGAGACAACCTATTCTTTGCTTCGTCGGACCTCCCGGCGTGGGAAAAACGTCTCTCGGCAGATCTATCGCAAGAGCGATGGGGCGGAAGTTCGTGCGGGTCTCCTTAGGCGGAGTGCGAGATGAAGCGGAGATCAGAGGGCACAGGCGCACCTACATCGGCGCTCTGCCTGGACAAATCGTTCAGAACATCAAACGCGCTGAGACGAACAATCCTGTCTTCATGATGGACGAAGTGGACAAGATCGCTTCCGACTTCCGAGGCGACCCTTCGAGCGCACTATTGGAGGTGTTGGATCCTGAACAGAATACCGATTTCAGGGATCACTATCTGGACGTTCCCTTCGACCTTTCAAACGTCCTGTTTTTAACCACTGCAAACGTCCTCGATACGATTATGCCGCCGCTCAGAGATCGAATGGAGATTATTGAGATAGCCGGATATACCGAAGAGGAGAAGGTTTCCATCGCTCAAAAACATCTCATCTCTAAGCAGATAGGAGAGCACGGGATTGACGGCAAAATCGTTTTTCAAAAAGAAGCGATTCAACTGATAGTGAGAGGCTACACTCGAGAAGCGGGAGTCCGAAACCTTGAAAGAGAGATCGCAACCGTTTGTCGAAAGGCGACGCGCAGCTTCGCGGAAGGCAAGCGAGAGAGCATTGACATCACTCCTGAAGTGGTGACCGAGTTCCTCGGTTCGCCTCGGTTCGAAAATGAAGAGGCTCTTGAGAGAGTAGATCGCCCTGGCGTCTCTACAGGATTAGTCTGGACGCCTATGGGAGGCGACATCATCTTCATAGAAGCCGGTGCGACTCCAAGCCCGCTTAACAGACCTTCCAGTCTTACGATTACAGGACAACTCGGAGATGTCATGAAGGAATCGGCGCAAGCCGCTCTCTCGTTCGTTCGAGCGAATGCGGATGAGATCGGGGTTCCGACTGATTTCTACGAAAAGCACGACATTCATATTCACGTACCTGCCGGAGCCATCCCGAAAGACGGTCCCTCTGCAGGAATCACGATGGCAACTGCGCTCGCCTCTCTATTCAGCGGGCGGAAAGTAAAGCCGTTGCTTGCAATGACTGGCGAAGTGACCCTCTCGGGGAGAGTTCTTCCCATCGGCGGGATCAAAGAGAAAGCTCTGGGCGCAAGACGATCGGGAATTAAAACGATCGTCTTGCCGGAAAAAAATCGAAAAGACGTGATGGAGGACCTGCCGGCTGAGGTTCGAAACGACATTAAATTCGAGTTTGTGACGGATGTCAGACAGGTTCTTGAGCTTGCTCTCGAACCCAGAACCGTTATTCAGGTTAAAGGTCCGGGAGATTCCTCGGAAGGCAAAGAGAGCGTCGAAACTCACGTGCCGATTAAAAAACCGAGGCAGTCGCCGAGGACGATCACGCCAACTCCGACTCAACTCCACTAAGTTGCCTATTGAGTTGACCAAAACTAAAAAGCCCTCTCCTGATGAAGGAGAGGGCTTTTTTTATTAAGAGGTTTTGGAACAGTTTTAAGGATGCTTGCGCAACGAGCTGTCTTCGTCAATCAGAGCGCAACTCCGAATTACGAGGGCTCCATAGAAATTATTTGCAACGATCATTGGGAAGACCGGGGCTGCAACCGTCGTCCGTTTGTCGTATGGCATGAGAGTGCGTCCTACTGTAGACGACGGAGACCGTTAAAATAAATGTCCCAAGCAGAATTATCAGGGCGCAAAGCGTCACTAACGTCCATACTGGGTTGAACTTTAAGACGTTGACGCCGACTGTTCGGGAGTCGGGTTTGAGCGTCAAGGCGATTTTCCGGGACGTGTCCGCCAACTCGCCCTGTCGTTTCCGACAATTTGCACAGGTCAAAAGGTGTAATGAAAGAGACATATTCTTCCAAATTGACAGTTCCCCCACTCCATATAGCAACAGTTCCGTATCGCGTTCGTGACAGGTCATGAATTCGTCCGCTCATTCTCTTTAAGATTTGCTGCGACACTCTCGTGTGCGCGGTAAAATTGATACTTGACGGTATTTGGGTTTCTATCCAATGCGAGAGCGATCTCTTTCAGAGTGAGTTGAGAATAGTAATAAAGTTCCATCACATCTCTTTGAGGCTCCGGAAGTTGACTGAGAGCCGATTTCACGCTCTGTTTCAAATCAACTTGCGCATAAGCGTCCTCTTGAACAGGTTCGTCATCGCTAAGCGGTTCCATTCGGGCGAATCCGCCGCCCCGCAAGTGATCAGCGCATTTGTGAATCGCAATTCCGTACAGCCAAGATTTGAAACGCGTCTTGATCGCGTATTGAGTAAACCCTTTCCAACACGCGATCCAAACCTCTTGAGACACGTCATCAGCCGATGTCAAACCCACTCTTTTGGAAATGAAGCCCTTCAATGTGGAGTCATGCCTCTTCCGAAGCGAATCGAACGCTTTCGAGTCGCCTTTTCGAGCTTGCTCGACAAGTGGCTTATCCGGATCTTTTGAGCTGAATGGCAAAAGACTGAAGAGGTTTGAAACACTCAAATTCGCTTGTCCTAAATAGTTTCCATCGTTGGCTGCATTTGATACTGCCTTAGTCGTTGTGAAAGCGCAAAAAGTTGGACAGCGAGGAAATACGGTGAGGAGAATTCGATTTCATTTCTGCACAGCAGCGCTATTGTGAATCTAAATCGAAAAAAAATTATATTGCATACATAGCTAATTTGATATGTAACGGGGGTAAATGCTGCAGAGAAGATCTCCGCGCCTGAAGTCCGCTCGTCCTCTTAAATAGTCGAAGCGTCGGTGAGTTTCGTCAATTGTATGATCTGACTTAGAAGCCAAACCGGAATTATGGGGTTCGATCAAAGAAGAATGTGTCATAGAGGAACTTACCGAGAAGAAGCACGAATGCGAAGGCCGTGATCGAATTCTTGTAGCGAAGGATACCGTCGGAAGCTGCGTCGGGAATGGAAAGAATGACTCCGGAGACAATCAGAAGCCCTGCGAACCGTCTCGCGAAGAACCCAAGTCTTTTTGCCAGAGCCATCATTCCCTCCCGTAAAACTTATTCAGGAAACTATCCGACGCCGGGCGCTAGCCCGTGTCTGCCAAGTCAATGCGTACTCTTAAAAATAGGATTCAACATAACTAAAAAGGGCGTTAGCGTGTATTGACTGAGCATACGTGCGACGCCCGATTAATCTTCGGGCGCGACATTCGAAATCTTGAACCGAATCAAGCGTTGTCTGCTGGCATTTTCGCTAGCTCATCCTCAGCTACTTTACGATTAGTCACAATTTCATCGGAGAGCAGTCTGCCGTCCTTAAATCGGACTATTCTTTTTGCGTGCTCGGCGATGTCTTGCTCATGCGTCACTACCACGACAGTCTTGCCTTCGTTGTTGAGCTTCTGAAAAATCTGCATGATCTCTTCGCTCGTACGAGAGTCAAGGTTCCCGGTCGGTTCGTCGCCGAAGATGATCGGCGGATCGTTCACGAGCGCTCGTGCAATTGCGACGCGCTGTTGTTGTCCGCCGGAAAGCTCGTTGGGCTTGTGATCCATTCGGTCCCCAAGTCCCACGATTTCCAGTGCGCGTTTCGCGACCGCGTCCCGGTTTTTCGTGTTTGAGTAGAGCATCGGCAGTTCGACGTTTCGCAGAGCCGTGGTTCTAGCCAGCAAGTTGAAAGTTTGAAAGACAAACCCGATCTTTCGGTTCCGTATCTCAGCGAGTTGATTGTCGTTGAGTTTCGCCACTTCAATTCCGTCCAGTAAATACGATCCCTGTGATGGCTTGTCCAGACACCCTATCAGATTCATGAAGGTGGACTTGCCGGAGCCGGAAGGTCCCATAATGGCGACAAACTCCCCTCGATTGATGGACAATGTGACTCCTCGCAAAGCCCTCACTTCCATTTTACCCATTTTATAGATTTTATAGGCGTCGTTGACTTCGATTATCACATCCGGCATCGGTTCAAGTATCTCCCTTTTCTTCAATTATGTTTCACAACGATAAAACCCGGTCACTGAAAAAGCTTGTCGGAGGCATAGGTTTCCTGCGTCAGCGAGAAATGCCCATTCAACTTCATCGGATTAGTCCAATCCATCAGGAATCCACGCACGAAATCTCGCCCGCGTAGGACGTCCCTTCGTTTTGTTCCCAAGACTAAAATCACGATCTTGACAACGTTCCGCCGCCTTTGTTTCGCACAGAATGCAGAAGCCTTCTTCGGCGGTCTCGCGTTCTCAAGACGCTCACAAATAATATGGGCGCTTTCAATACCCGGACTTTTCACAATGGCTTTTGGCCAGTGAGGACAAGAAGAGCGACAGATTCCGCCATTCGCTCTTCCCGTCAAGTTAGCCTCGCAGGATACTGCCTATTTCGCTTGCGCGGTCAGTTGATTTTTGAAGTCCTCAATGGCTTTTTTCACTCTCGGGCGTCTACCTTCGAATGGAATGGTGTCTGCATTCAGAGGGTTGTAGCTGCCTTTTGGAGGGTCCGGCATTTTGAAACCGCCGCCCATTTTGCCGCCGGGAGGTCCTCCGCCCGGTCTGCCCCCGCCGCCGCCGGGAGGAGGTCCGCCACCGGGAGGTCCGCCACCGGGAGGTCCGCCGCCTCCGGGTCTCCCGCCGCCAAAGCCGCCCCCGCCCGGTCTTCCGCCCCTGTCAGGATAAGTGGTCATCTTTTTGATCTGCTTAGTGGTCAAAGTTCCGTTGAGAGATTTGATCAAAGCCCCTGCTTCGTCCTCGGAAAGGGATTTCTTGGGAACCCAGGTCTTCAATAGCCCGAGCAACTTTACCGCCTGCGGCTTAGTGTATTTCAAGTCGTCCTCTTCGTTCAGTTTCTCGATCTTCGGCATAAGCTTGGAGAGAAGGTCAAGATTTTTGTGGACGCCGTTGTACTTATTCCAGGCTTCTCGTTTCGCCTTCATTTCAGGCGTCATTTGAAATCCTCCGCCAGGAGGTCCGCCGCCCGGCGGTTGCGCGATCACGGCGCTTGACATCAGACCAATCACTCCTACGCTTAAAAGCGTAGCAATTCCAGTAAATTTCATTTTCATGTTCCTACCCTGGCAGAGCCAGTACCAATACTCCGGATTCTGAAAGTACCCGTGTCACGAATGAGCGCTCTACGAAAGGCGAAACCGCCAAAGGCGGCTTTTAACTTTCCCGCGAAGCACAGTCGCCGAAATGCCGCCAGGACACTGACGTTAATGATGGAAATTAAAACGAACGTGCGACCAAAGTAAGCGAGATCGCCATGAGCATTTGCCGGTACTAAATGATTGTTTTTCTGATAAACCATTCTATTGCTTGAAACTAAGGCAACTCTCAAAAATATCTCCTTCGAGTTTAGATACTTTGATGTACAAAGGCTGCAAAATCGATGTGGTTATTTCTTGTCGTTGCCTGAGTCTTTATTGCAATCGATCTCACTGACGAGCCAGCAAGTAATGCGAAGTTACTTAGACTGCGCCGTCAGAGCCGCCTTGAAATCATCAAGAGACTTCTTGGTTCTCTCTTTCATCATTCCAGGCAACGAATCAGGATTAAAAGGGTTGTAACCGACTTTGGGAGGATCTGGAAATGCCGGCATGCCGCCGGGACCGCCCATTTTACCTGCGCCACCACCCATTTTGCCAGCGCCTCCACCCATCGTGCCGCCGCCAAATCCGCCGCCGCC
>JAYVOT010001013.1:0-3222 GCA_043757795.1 Chthonomonadaceae bacterium
CACTTTAATTCAAATTGCCGTTAACATATTTTTGCACGGCTGAGAAAACGAGAGATATCCAAGTCCACAATAACACAATTGGATAAAATAGCCGGTGGAAAAAATTCTTGGACATATGTAAATATTTACTAATTGAGTATCAATTCCCAACCTCTAAGTCCGCAACGACGACAAACCGTGCAACCTGCTTTGCTTAAAAATAAAGTGAATGTTGAAGCAAGCCTCCTAACGAGACGAAAGGTTGAGTTTCATGTATAAATCATTATTTTTATTAACAACATTCAGAAATTAACGCTCCGATTTTTTGCATCGAATGAGGTGCAACAGTGTCTGAATCTGAAGCAGCAATTCTTGTGGGTTGCCTTGCTCAAATATATCTCACGCATAATTCGTTCACACTCCTCTGAAAGGGCATGCGTTCAGCAGGCGTAATCGCGCTCTTGCGCGATCAGACCACTGCATTCATACCGTCACGCTTGAGTGACTAATGTTCGCCCCTTCTCGTCGGCAAGAATATTGAGCCGACAATTTTACATCCGCATTTTTTTCGCGTATTTCGCGGTTCTCATCTCCCCGTGGTTGCATTTCTTTTATATTGCTTTAACTTCGTGTCGCAAGCGTTCGTCAAGAAACTATCACAGTTTATCAAGAATGTCCAATAGATTCTGCATTTTTTCCGGTAAGGGTGAAATGAACGCGAGGCGTTCGTCAGTTCGGGGATGGTTGAAGGAGAGAGAAAAAGCATGCAAAGCTTGTCCTCCGAGGGCTTCGATCGCCGCTTCGATTTTATGGCGAGCAATTGGATCCAACGATTGCGAGGGTACTTTCCGGACGCCGCCATAGATTGGATCACCCACGATCGGATGCCGAATATAGGTGCAGTGAACGCGAATTTGATGTGTCCTGCCTGTCTGAAGTTTCGCTTCCATCAACGTGAAAAGACCGTTATATCTCGATTTCGCGTAGAGATCCGTTACAGCGAAGCGAGAAGTATATCGCGCATCCGTGATGACCGCCATCTTTTTGCGATCTACAGGATGTCTGCCGATAGGAGCCTCGATCTTGCCCTGTTCGAAGTTCGGCTGTCCCCACACGAGCGCGAGATATCTGCGCTCCGCCGAACGCGACTGTATCTGCTCTTGCAGGCTATGATGCGCAAAGTCCGTCTTCGCGACGAGGATCAGTCCGCCGGTGTCTTTGTCCAGTCTATGAACGATTCCCGGACGCAACTCCCCTCCGATGCCTGAAAGGTCTTTCGCATGCGCCAAAACCGCGTTGACCAGAGTTCCAGTTTCCGCCCCTGGCGCAGGATGCGTCACCATTCCTCGCGGCTTGTTTATGACCAGCATATCGGAGTCTTCAAAAACGATGTTCAGCGGAATGTCTTCCGCAACCGCTTTCGAGGTTTTGGGCGTAGGGCGCTCAGCGGACACTTCATCCCCCGCCCGCAACTTGTAGTTCGATTTCAGACGTCGTCCGTTTACTCGCACGCCGCCGCTCTCCTCTTCGGAAAGTTCGATGAGTCGTTGAGATTCGGAGCGCGTCGCGCCGGCTAGTTTCGCTGTGACGAATATATCCAGCCGTGTAGAGACGTCCTCTCCTTCCGCTCGCCAGGTGGAAAGGATCGTCTCCTCCTCGCCCTCAATTTCGTCATATTCCGCTCCTTCGAGCAGTTCGATGTCCAAATAACCTCCAAATTCGTGTTGTGCAGTAAGCGGCGTTCCTGAGTCACAGGAAAAAAAATCCCGATTTCAGCGGCGATTCCCACATGATTGTAAACCGCTGAAGGCGGTCTCGCGTATGGGAGACGCTTGATTTTTTCGTGCCGGGGGTTTTCAATCCCCGGCAGGTCGACCGCTTTCAGCGTTCATATCACGGATTTTCGACGTAGGCTCCGCCGCGACATGCTTTGAGATAGTTGAGTCCGAAGACCTGTCCCGTCATTTCGAGTTCATTGCTGTAAACCGGATCGTGCCAACCCTCGATGTCGATTGACCCGACGAACCCGCCAAGTCTCAAAATCGAGATTATGTCCGTCCAGTTCGTGTCTCCGAAGCCGGGCGTCCGATGATGCACGTAGTTTGAACCGCCTCTAAGACCTTCGCTTTTCAGAACGTCCCAATGGATAGTCGCATCTTTTCCGTGAACATGATAGATTTTCGGCAACCACTTTCGGAGTTGCGGGATGGGGTCGATAAGAGAGTTCATCTGATGGCAAGGCTCCCACTCAAGCCCGATGGTCTCGCCGGGAATCTCGTTGAACATCATTTCCCAGGCTTTAGGGGAGTGTGCGATATTCCATTTCGGTCGCTCCCAGGTTCCGCCCATATCGCAGTTTTCAAAAGCGATTCGAACTCCTTCGCCTTCCGCCACCTTCGCGAGATGACCGAAGACTTCTCGATATTTCGCCATACTCGCCGGCACGGGACGATCTTCCAGCGCGCCGGCAAACCCCGCCACTATGTCGCAATTGAAGCTCTTCGCGCTACGAATAAGAATTTCCCAATCTTTCGCGGACTGCTCGTCCTGAAGCGGGTTCCCGAAGAGTCCGAGGCTGCTGATGATCGCCTTATCGCCGATCGCGTCCAACACCGATTTTGCAGTTTCAGCGACGTCCGTGTCTCCTATGTACTGCCAACAGGTCAGTTGAAATGATTCAAAGCCGTGCGGGAGTATCTTTTTGAGATAGCCCGCACCGGCTCCAAGTCCGGCGAGCGTGCCGATTCGTATGTCTTTATGCCCTGTCCGATCTCTTTTTTCTGCCAAGATAATCGCTCCTCATGTTTATTGACGGTCGAATGACGCGTTCTTATTGAGGAGCATTTCGACCTGAGGAAGCGGAATTCCTTCGCGGATGCGAAAACATCCATGCGTTCCGCAATATAGAGATGACCGCATGATTGGGGCGTTTACGCAGGATCTTGCGAGAAAACAAGCGTGCTGTAAGGAGCGATGTGAATAATTCCTTGAAACGGGTATCCGTCGCGTTCCGTTGCGGCAGCGAGTGCGTCTCCGCTGAATAAACCGTCAAATTCCGAGCTGTACGCTTGCGAGTCGCTATTGAAGCGCAGTTTCCAAAGCCCTTCACACGGAAACCCTAGGGAGTAATTTTCTCTCGTCTGACCGCTAAAGTTCGCAATCACGAGGACATCGTCACCGGGACCTCCTTTTTTCCAACGATGAAACGCGATCAGCTTCACCTCATCATTCACGTGGTGAACT
>JAYVOT010001014.1:0-3217 GCA_043757795.1 Chthonomonadaceae bacterium
GAGTCTCACTTAAATTGCGCCCCCGGCGCTCCACGCCGCCCCCAACTTTGGGGGGAAATTCTTTCAAATCTGGAAATCGACCGAGTTTTGCAACCAGCAAATCCGAATAGAATGCTAAATACTACCAATAAAAGCTCTCTTCCCCCAAAATTGGGGGCGGCGTCTCAGTGCCGGGGGCGCGCTTGAGAAGAACTTGCGGCTTAAGTTAACGCATATGCCCCCTGCCTCGGAGAGGGGGTTGGGGGTGAGGTGAGTAGTTACCTAAAGTACAGGCTTGATCGGACGTTCCGTTGGGTGAGCCTGGAAAAACTGTTTGAGTTCAGGGTCATCCTGCGGAACGTTTTTTTGAGACATGATCGCAGCTCCGATGGCTCGGAAGGCGGGAGCTGCGACCATACCGCCCATAATCTCGCCATTCGGCTCATCGACGACTACCAGAACGACCGCTCTCGGCTTGTTCGCAGGGAGAAAGCCGATGAAGGAGCCTATGTTCTTCCGCTCCTTAAGTTTTTGCGTGGTTCCGGTCTTCCCGGCGACAGCGTATCCCGGTACGGAGGCGTCTTTGCCCGTTCCGACGGATACGACTCCTGTCAGCATCTTCGTCAGCTCAACGCAAGTCTCTTTTGAGAAAACTCTGCGAGGAGTCGCCTTATCGACGTTTCGTACCGTCTTGTCGTCCTGGCTATAAGAGGAAATAAGACGCGGCTTCAACAACCACCCTCCATTGGCGATAGCGCAGTACGCGCGTGCCAGATTGATGGGAGTCGTCGTGATCGCCTGACCGAAAGAGATGCGAGCCAAGTTGTCCCGCGACTCGGTCGTGCGTCCGCGCCTTCTGTCCGCATCCGTCGAAAGACTGCCGCCCTGCTCGGAAGAGAGCTGAGTTCCGGGCTTTTCGAGCAACCCCAACTCTCTCATGCCTTTCGTCAACTCCCAGGCAGGCATAGAAAGTCCGATTTGAGCGGCGCAGATATTGCAGGATTTCGCTAGCACGGCATCCAATGAAAGAGACCCGTGCGCGCCCGGGTGGGAATCATGTATTGGATGCTTGCCGATCGCCAGGCTGCCATTGCAGAAGAAATAGGAATCGCGTCGGACGAAACCCTTCTCAAGCGCCAGGCCGATCGTCAGAGTTTTAAGAGTGGAGCCTGGTTCGTATTTCTCGCTGATGCACCTCTCGCGCAAAAGGGAACCGAGATTTGCGTTCGCTTCCTTGTTCGTCTGCATCTGTCTGAGTTCCGTCGGGCTGATGGAGGGGTAGCTCACCATAGTCCAGATGTCTCCGGTATAAGGGTCCATCACAACGATCGAGACCCCGGCGGGATGATATTTTTGAATAATCAGTTTCGCTTGTTCGCTAGCGACGGCTTGAATCTGCGTGTCGATGGTAGTGTGAATATCCATTCCGTTTCGGGGAGCGACGTAGACTGTCTCAGTTCCGGGAATAATGCGGCCAAGTCTGTCTCTCTCCGCTTCGACCCGACCGGATTTCTGAGCTAACGTATGATTTTCATCACGCTCCAATCCGTGAAGGCTAGTTGGCGACTCGTCTTTATCGACGTAGCCGATCACTTGAATCCCCGCTTCGTTTTGATCGTAGGAGCGGTAGGTTCCGTCATTGATTCCAAAACCGATGACTCCGTGTTTGTATCCCAGTTTTTGATCGGCGCGCGTGAGGATGAGCGCGCTTCTTACGGCGCTTGCGTCCGGCAACGCTAAATCGTCTTTGATCAGGGCGAAGCGCGTATTTATTCTCTCAAACTGTTTCTTGCTCAAAGTTCGTTGCAGATAAGCGTATCGCAACCTTGCCGCGCGGACCGCCTCTTCTACACTGGAAGGCGTTTCGCGAATGATCGCAGCGATTCGCGTCGTACTTTCAGCAATCTGTTGCTCGCGGAGCGCATTTTTTGCAGGATCGGGCAGAGGAGTTGCAAATATGCTTGGATCGAAACCCAGTTTCCCGCGATATTTGCTCACTGCCAGGGGAGTGCCGTCCGAACTCAAAATAGAACCGCGATGCGCCTTCAGTTCCATCTTCACTCGTCTTGCTTTAAGCGCTTCTTTACGAGTCTGTTTCCCATGCAACCCTTGCATGAAGAAGAGTCTTCCGACGATTCCTGCGTAGGCTAGCGAGACGACGCAGAGGGCGACAAGGGATCTCCTCCGGAAGAGTTCAGTCGAGTTCTTATTTTTGATTGATGAGGCGCTTCCGCTTCGAGACATAACGACCCTCTTTTGGCAGGCGCTCCGGGATTCGCCCCGGACATTACCTGCATCAACTTCCAACTGACTTTAATTCCAAATCGATCCATGACGGCTTAAAGTTTTACGGCAAAGTGACGCTGTCCTTAGCATCCATCGAAACCATTGAGTTCAATTTCGCGTTTTCGCTCGTGGCTGACAGAATGGCGTTCTTTTGAAATTTGAGGCTTTTGAGATCCTCGTACAGTTGTCGCTCTTGTTTTTGCAACGCTATTTTACGAGCCTGTTCCGTTTGGAGACGAATGGGACCGCAAAGGTAGGCGAAACCTGCACAGAGACTGAAGGCGAGCGTTCCGGTGAAAAGCCCCATCTTCCAGAGGGCGATCCTCTGAGCTTGTCGAATCGCTGCGCCGGACTGTCGTCTGCGTTGCAAGGGTGCGGGAGTCGTTAAGGGGTGCGGAATGGACAGGGGAGATGAGATCGGATCGGAGATCTGAGTTTCTCGGTATCGCGTTCGGGGATTCTGTTTTTGGAGAGCGACGCTCATGGGTAGCTTTTACCTCTTTCAAAAATAGGTTGGATTCAGATGAGTTTGACGATAGGGATCGGCAACGATCATAGCTGCATTGCAGAACCCTAAAGTTTTTCGATCACCCTCATTTTCGCACTCCTTGCGCGAGGGTTTTTCTGGATTTCCCTATCCTCGGACACAACCGGCTTCCGCGTGATCGTTCTTGCTACCGCTTGTTTATCGACATTGGGCAAGAAGGCTGCAGGAGACGAGCCGGGAGCGGAAGGCGTTCTCCCCGATAACTCTGCAAACTTCCGCTTGACGATCCTGTCCTCGAGCGAGTGATAGCTCATAACCGCCATTCTTCCTCCCGGTCTCAATCGATTGAAGCCGGCAATCAGCCCCTCTTCCAACTGTCCCAGTTCGTCGTTCACGGCGATTCTCAACCCTTGAAAACTGCGGGTAGCGACGTGTATGTCGCGAGGCCATGCGCCTCGTGGAACA
>JAYVOT010001015.1:0-3214 GCA_043757795.1 Chthonomonadaceae bacterium
ATTTCGGATTGTTGTAGAAGTCTTTCAGTAGCGGAGCGCTCTCAGCGAACGCGGAATTGAAGGGCGTCGCTTTTTTGAAGTCGTCGGAGGCAAGGACAGCTGTGTTTGTCGTCAGCCCGCCAAGTTTAGCCCATTTCGCCTGAGTCTCTTCTTTGCTGAACCATGCAAGGAATTTTTTCGCGTTCTCCTGATTTTTGCTATAAGAAGAGATGGACATTCCCTGTCCGCCCAGGCTGATGAATCGCCCGGCTGGTCCTGCAGGAACTACGAAGAACCCAGTCTGATCGGCACGCGGGTTTTCAGTTTTGTCCGTCAAGCCCGGGAAAAAGGTGTACCAATCCATTGCCATAGCAACATCGCCGGCTTTGAATTCGCTGAGCGTTTCATTGTAGTAAAATTTCTCAGCTCCCGGAGGGTTGAATTTTTTGAGAGTTTTTGCGTAGAAATCCAGCGCTTCAATCGACTTTTGAGAGTTGATGACGCCATCGACTTTTCCGGAGGCGTCATGCAAGTCGCCGCCTAGCGCCCAGAGGGTTTGCATGAATCCCATCGTGATTCCGTCGTATCCGCCGCCGCCTGCATAGAATAGAGCAGCGCCGTACAACTTCTTCTCAGGTCGGGTGAAGAACTCCGCGACGTCTTTGAATTCAGCCCAGGTTTTGGGAACAGCCAGGTCTCGTTTGTATTTCGCTTTGAAAGCCGCCATCTCTGCGGGAGCCTCGAAAAGGTCTTTGCGATACGCGAAACCGATGGCGTCCGCTTCGCAGGGAACTCCATAGGTCTTGCCTTCATAGTCGCAATAGAAAGCTTTCGCAGAGGGAGCGATTTTGTCCCAGGGAATATTCGTCTTCGCCCAGTCCGTGATATCGACGTAGTGGTTTTCCGTTGCGCCTCGCCCTAGCCATTGGCTATCGCCGACGATAATGTCGAATTTGTCTGTCTTGCCTGTCCATACTCCGGTCTGAATTTTCGCTTGATAGTCGGGCCAGGGGATTTGCTCAACCGACACTTCGATATTGGTCTCTTTTGTAAACTCTTTGGAGAGTTGATCGAGATAATCGGAGGGTTTCCATTGCGCCCATGCAATGGTAATTTTTCCTCCGGAGCCTGCAAATCCTCCGGAAGGCGGAGGCGGGCCGCCTGTTGCTGGCCCAGATGCAGGATTGCATCCTGCGAGCGAAATCGCGCTAAGCGCCAATGCTCCAAAAAAAATTGATCTTCTAAGCAATGAAGAACCTCCTGAGAATAGATTGGCAAGAAATGACAGTGCCTTGTTATTCGTCTTGAACTCTCTAAAAACCTTCTTAATTTCCGATTTCTCTCTCAACTGCTTTCGCAATTTTCCGCAAACTCGTCATTGTCCGTTCAAATTGTTCCGGCGTTAACGACTGCGCTCCATCTGACAGCGCCTCTTTCGGGCAAGGATGCACTTCCAAAATCAAACCGTCAGCTCCTGCGGCTATAGCCGCGCAAGACATCGCAGGCACGTATTTAGCCACGCCCACTCCATGCGAGGGATCGACTATGACGGGCAGATGCGTGATCTGTTTGAGGACGGGAACGACATTCAGGTCGAGAGTATTTCGAGTGTAGGTTCGATCAAGGGGATGTACGCCGCGTTCGCAAAGCAAAACGTTTTTCGTCCCGTGATGCAACAGGTATTCGGCGGCAAGGAGAAATTCATCTACGGAGGCGCTCGGCCCTCGTTTCAGAAGGGTCGGGTGTCCGGATTTTCCAGCGGCGACAAGGAGAGGGTAGTTTTGCATGTTTCGCGCCCCGATCTGCAAGATGTCGGTATGAGCCGCCACGAGCGAAACATCTTCAGGAGCCATGACCTCGGTAATCGTAAGTATGCCGATTTCTTCGCCGACTTCCTTAAGCAGTCTTAGCCCTTCAACTCCCAATCCCTGAAATGCATAAGGCGAAGTGCGAGGTTTGTAAGCCCCGCCGCGCAATACTTTTGCTCCGCATTCTTTTATCGCTTTTGCGGAGTCGAACAGTTGCTTCCGGCTTTCGATGGAACAAGGTCCTGCCATAATGACGATTTCGTTGCCGCCGAATAAGACGCCCTTTATTTCAAATACAGTGTCCGCTTTTTGAAATTCTCGCGACGCCAATTTGTAGGGGCGACTGATTTGAACGACGTGATCCACTCCCGGCATTGAAGCGAGGTTCTGAGTCAGTTTTTCTCTCACATTGGAAGGTATCGCGCTTCTCACTCCGATCGCGATGTGATCGTCGCCCGGTAGACGTATTGCTTCCATACCTTCATTTTTGACTTTTTCAACCACGTCTTCAATTTGTTGCGCCGTGGCTGCGGCGTCCATCAAGACCATCATCGGTATCTCGTCCTCTCTCAATTACAAGCCTTCGCAACTTTGCTTTTTATATTATACACGAAGATAGCTTTAGCATTGGTTTTAAAATTCGATTGTCATCAAAAATGAGTCCAGTCCAAATTTTTTCGAGTGGTCCGACTTTCTTCCAGGAAAGGCGACCTCGAGAATTTTTCGTATTCCTTGACGAATAGTTGCAAGGGGAACTATAATGAAATTATTGGGAGCTTGCGAATGGAGATTGTTCTCTTGCCGGATGAAAACTCTGAGAAACAAAACATCGTAGATATCACTATGAAAGCTCTGATGCGTCGATCGTCTGAAGCCATATTTGATTTGGCGGGCATCAAATTGAAATCTCACCCTGTTCTTCTGGAAGACACGAGTATCAGCATTCCGGAATTGAGGGCGGATCAAGTGTTTTTGATAGGTGAGAAGGGGGATCCGGAGAGGGGAGCGATTTACATGGAGTATCAGCTTCATCCTAAAAAGGAAGACCTCTCCAGATGGTTCACTAAATGCGGCGGGTTAACTTATCAATTAGGTTGCAAAACCGCTTTGTTTGTGCTCTACCTTACAAAGGGAGATAACGCCGTTTTCCCGGAAGTCTATGAAACCTCAGTATCAGAAATATCAAACTCTTTTCGATTTCAAACCCTGCGAATCTGGGAACATGCCGAAGAGATCGAGCGTGGCGATTTTCCGGAATTGGCGCCATTGCTGATTTTATGCCAAAAATATCCTACTCTGGATACCGTTCGACGTCAAATAGAGATAATTACTGGACTTTAGCCATTTTTGAATCAGGGATGGAGTGACTTGTATCGTTTGTGAAGTAGAATATTGGTGTAAAAGCCAAACTAAACCACGGACGGTAT
>JAYVOT010001016.1:0-3211 GCA_043757795.1 Chthonomonadaceae bacterium
ACCCGGACGTACTCCTGCCTGCAGGAGGGTTGGAACGAGCTGTAGATTTTATGCGGAAACACCCGAAAGCGGGAGCGTTGGGAGTGCGACAGGTTCACCCGGACGGCAAACTTCAGAGATCCGTTCGCGGGTTCCCCACTCCTTCGGCCGTCTTATGGGAATTGATGGGGCTGAGCCGTCTGTTTCCGGACAGCAAACGATTTGGAGCCTACCGAATGACTTGGTTCACTTACGACCGGGTAGAAGAAGTGGATCAGCCGATGGGAACGTTTCTGCTGATGCGGCGCGAAGCTATACGCGAAGCAGGCCTGCTTGACTTGCAGTTCCCGATCTTTTTCAACGAAGTGGATTGGTGTCTACGTTGCAAACGCGCAGGTTGGCAAATCTTCTTCACCCCGGAAGTCGAGATCATCCACTATGGCGGCGCAAGCACGGTTCAGGTTGGAGCTGCAATGGCGTGGGAGTCGCGCCGGGGACTGCTCGCATTCTATCGAAAACATTACAACACTCCCTTACTCGCCCCCCTTCGTGCGCTGATCGCAATCGCCTCTTACCCCCACGCCTGGATTCAATCTCGCAAAAGAAGAAGGTAAACGCGAATTTTTGTCGCTCTTTAAACGGGAATTTCTCTCGCTAACAAAGTCAGTTCTTATGCGCCATCGCGTAAAGCTGATTTTTCATGATGATTCCCCTCTCTTCCGTTCTCCCTTGCGGAGTCGCTTTAAGAGCCTCGTCGAGAGTGCGGAGCGCCTCATCCCATCGCTCTTGTTTCAATAAAATGTAGCCGAAAGTATTCAGACGAGAGCCGGTTTTACTTCGGTTTAAAAGTATCTGCATCGGGACTTCCGCCTCTTTCCATTTGCTTATGCTTAGAGCGCAACTCACCCAGGCGCTGAAAACCTCCTCGTCATCAGAGTTGTACGCCGCCGCGACTCGATAGTCTTCAATAGCGCCGGCGTAGTCTCCAAGTCCCTGTTTGCAACCCCCTCTTCCCCGGAAAGCGCCATTGACGAGTTCGCTGATGCGCCAGCGCAAGCTGCTGTGGCTTTTAATTCGCCGACGCAGACCGGGAGTTCCCATCTGAATGATCCGCTCTTCAGGCGTGTGCGTGCCCGGGAAATAGGTTTCCGCAGCGCGCGAATACCACTGAATCGCCTCCTGATACTTCCCGTCTTTTTGAAGAGAGCCGCCGACGCCCGCTATCGAAGGCATAAAGTTCGGATCTGCTTCGGACTCCGCCAATCCGATCTGTAGGTCGGTTTTCCAGGCAGGCACGTCAAGTAGCGTAAGAGCGGACAGAACCACTCCCAGCCCGACTATTAATGCGCAACCAGCAAAGCGCTTCTTAGCATCGAGGGCATCAAATGAGACGGTTGTCGAGAGTAAGAGTCCCATCAATCCGGACAAGCCGACTAGCGGGAGAACGCCGCGATAGCAGGCGAAGAACTGCGAGGGGATAGGGACGATGTTGAGGCAGGGGAGGATTGTCAGAACTGTCCAGAGACAAAGCGCAAAAGCGGCAGGGCTTTTGCGAGTCGCCCAAGTTGTCCCCAGAGCTGCGACAATAACGAGGAATCCGGCAAAGCAAACGAGTGGTTGAGACGGCTCCCAGGCTCCCAGTGATGAGGCGTGGAGCGTTTCGGGCGTTGGAAATAGAAAAAGACGGAAGTAAGCCCACGCGGATCGCAGTACCATTTCAAAGTGAAATAGGGGCGACCACACAATTCCTTTCTCACTCGCCCGCCAGGAAATCGTATCGACCGCGTTTTTCGGGATGACTTTCATTGCGCAGAAAATATAGAAGGCGAGGCAGGCGAGGCAAAGCGAGAAAGCGACCGCCCATCCCTCTGTTTTGGGGACGGAAGTTTGTTGTGGAACCTCTATTCGGGAAGCGTTTTCCCCATCGCCCTGGCCGATTCGCATTAAGAAGGGATAGAGAATCGGCGCCAATAGACACTGCTCTTTTGCGAAGAGAGCGCCCAGATATCCCAGAACGGAGATCGCGACCCAAGCGGATTTGCCCCCGACTTCTCCCGATTTGATCGCCCCGATGGCGAACAAAAAGAGGAAGAAAAGGAGTATGTTGTCCGTTCGCCCGCCGATGAAAGTAGTAGCGGTCACCTGCAGCGGATGCAGAGCGAAGATCATGAGCGCGATGAGCGCAGGCATTTTGTTTCGGAAAAGGAGCAGAAAAAACCATCCTGCCAGGAGTATGACGATGCCATGAAGTATCAGATTTTCGACGTGAAATGCAAACGGTTTTAATCCATGCAGGTTCTCACCCACTGAGAATGAAGCTCCCAGAAGAGGCCGGAAATAGAGTCCGAACTGCGGATGTCGGAAACAGTCCATCGGATTCTTGCCGCATCCGCGCATGTCCGGTTGATGAAGCAATTGATGATCGTCGATAACCTCCGTATTCGTCAATCCGCCAACCATGAGAAGGCAAGAGAAAAACGCGATCATAGCGACCCAGAAAAAAGAATTAAGAGATTTTGTTTTCAATTGATGCCTGTGCGTCAGTTTTGAAGGAGAGTGCGGAGGAAAAAAAGGTGCAGACTGAAACATGTGCCGACGCCTCTAAGATTTGGGGGTTCTCTGTTGGTTTTGAAAGGCTTTCAAAAGACGCCAACATAGGAAAATCGCCATTCCTACGAACGGAAGCATCAATGCAGTGCCAACAAGCAACGAAGTCGGGTTGTCTAAGAAACGAGATCGAATTGCCGAACTGATCGCGCCTAGAAAAAGCACGAGGGTCAGAAGCGCCTGATTTTTGCGAATTGGAAACTCCGGGTCTTTTGCGGAAGTCGTTCTCCAAACCCATAACCCATAAATAAGCGCCAGACCTGAAACGGCGATAAAAATTTTCTCGAAATTTTCCAAATTCTCCCTGCCTCTCGCTTGCGATTCGCGCATAGCTAAAGATAAATACGCCGCTGACCTCGAAAACTCCTTGTTCGCTTCGGATTGAGTTGAATTGTCTTCAGGCGTAAGTCTTCGCCTCTTTCAATTCCAATCTGTCATTGCCTATGTCTCAGAACCGCTCCCGGATGCGCCCCGGTGATCATACCGTTTTCGAAGACAGCGACTCCATTCACAAACACCGTCATGATGCCGACGGGCGAAGCGACAGGATTTTGCACAGTTGCGCCATCCAAAACCGTTTTCGGGTCGAAGAGAACGATGTCCGCTTTCTTGCCTACTTTCAGCT
>JAYVOT010001017.1:0-3205 GCA_043757795.1 Chthonomonadaceae bacterium
CCGCAACCGAGAATGACGATATTCATTCCATCTCCTTAAAATACTTGCCTCTGTGCGATCGCCAAAAACAAGAAGAAGGAGTCTTCAAGCTTTCTCGCCGACTGGAGGCGCAGATAAATTCCCGAAACCATTTACATTGAGTATACTCCAAAGTACGGAGAAACGCTTTTCGAGTCGAACAGGTTTTTCGACCTGTATAAACATTCCCTTATACGCGCGCAGGTTTGCAAGATTGCGATTCAACAAGCGGAAACGATTTTATTGATGGTTCAAAAGTGGCGGGTTTCTTGAATTAACTATTCGTCGCTATTAACTAGCAGCCAAACTCCCGCTTCGGCAACCGACTCCCGCTTTCAACTCTGGAAGTCCCCCTCTCCTTTTGTGTGGAGCACGATTTCAGGAGAGGGGGATTTACGGGGGTGAGGTCGGCAACTTGGCATAGAGCGACACTCACTCCGCTTCGCTATCGAAGAGTCGACTTCCTGAAGTCTCATATTGGGATGATTGTTTGAGAAACTTTAGCTTCAAAGCGAGTGAACCCATCTCGTTCGCTCCTAAAACTTCGCTCAATCTTGTGTATTATTTTTTTGGAAAAGGCACGACAAAATCATGAATCAGCCCGTTCCGGTTGCGCTCACGCTGTCTCAGCGTTTCCATTTCGACGCGTTCGGGTACGTTTTGCTGCGCAGAGTCCTCTCGAAAGAGGAGACTTCGACGATGAAGGAGGCGCTCCTTCGCATCAAACGGGACGAAAACCGCCTTGCATGTCGCATCTACGTCAACGCGGACTTGCCGCACCTTCTGCATATCGGCAATCTCGTGGAGTACGATCCTGCGCTTTTAGCATACGCGGCGCATCCGAAGCTGGTTCCTATCGTGCAAGAACTAGTAGGGGGAGAAGTTCGCTTGGAGGAGACGGAAGCGATCATCAATCGCCGCGACCCGGATTTTGCGTTTCCTGAGTCAGGAAATACGATCCCTTCCGGGTTTCACACCGGAGCGAATCAGGATTGGGGAACGTATTTGTCGAACGGAAGATTCCATTGCCTCTTCGTAAAAACGCTCGCTTTTCTTACGGATGTCGGACCGGACGACGGAGGAACCGCACTGATTCCCGGCAGCCATAAAATGCCATGGGAGCAGGAGGAGATGATCCGAGCGGCGAAGGACGACCCTTCTCTTATTCTACGGATTGAGGCGAATGCGGGAGACGTTCTGGTCTTCGCGGAATCGCTCATTCACAGCACGACGGCGATCCGGAGCGACCGGGAGCGGATTATTCTTGTGAGCGGTTATGTCCCGACGATGATGCGCGAGTGGCCCGGAAACGAGATCAGCCCGGAGTTCGCCGCGACGCTCCCTGAAGCGCAACGCCGCCTTATCGCCGGAACAGCAAGCTGGCCCTGGCGGCGATTCGGAGCGTAGCGGAGAAACGGGTTCAGTTGTTCCGCTCTTTTTTCGTCTCAGTTGCGAGGCGCTCGAAAAGCAAGAGTTCGTTGTTCAAACTCTCAATTGCCACTGCGAGCTTAAAGCGTTTCACAAGGTCGTCGGTTCCCGAATCTTCCAGAACTGCATTGAGATGTTTCAATCCCTCTTGTCTGCCATAGACGTTCAATATCGTCCAACATAAAAGCTCGATTCGTTTCGAATCCGTCTCTTTTTTGAGGCTGATTTCGGCGGCTTTCGCTGCGGGAACTCCCAGAGCCGTGAGCGCCTCCACTGCAGGATACGCCGTCTCTCGAACGGGAACGGGGGAGTACAGTTCGTCGATATGCTTGAGGAGGAGCGGGATCGCCTTCAAGACTTTGTGTTTTGACAGATAGAGCATAGACCAACGCACCTGACTGCTCACCCCTTCCCCCGCGTGCTTTTCGATATAGTCCATCGCCTTTTGACGCCCTTTAGGCTCGTCGTCGTTGAAAGCCCACGCAACCTGACCGTCTGAGAACTTGAAGGATTTGCCGGGCGACATTTTGTCGTACAGGGCAAATGGCGACACTACGGGATTGAATTTGTACTCGAGTTGCTCATCGAATCTCACTCTCTCAGAAGGCTCGGAGTCAGAATCCAGAGAGACTAATCCGTAAAATGGATAGTTCATGTAACTTTGATTCAGGCTGATGGGAAAGTTGTAGGAGAAATTGCATTCCAAGCCTTTTTTTGTGTTCCAGATCTTTACGATCCACAATACTCTACCCAATCGAGGCAAAGACAGCCAATCGCTCATGAGAGTTCGAACGGTTTTCCCTTTCGCATCGATTTGCAGTCGAAATGTATCTTCTATCGTCGAGCTAGACCCGTAAGACATATTTTGGAAAGCGAACTTCCAGCCTGGCGATACCTCTCCCAGGCTATCCATGAACTCCCTTGCGAACCCGTTGAACTGGATGTCTTTTTGAACGTCGAGGAGATAACCTTTCATTTTTAGAAGCTGTTTTTGGATGATATGTATCACCGCGGTGTTGGACGGGTCTCGCCTCACCTCTGCATAAGGAAGCAAACGCCTCAACTGCCCCACGAGGGAGTCTATGTCCGATATGCCTTGAATCGCTTCGAAGAGCTTCGTCTCCTGAATTTTCGGTTCCTTAGCGCTGCTGTTCGGTTCCTTGGCGCTATTGATTGAATATATTCCGTCTTCGATCGTAAAATAACAGTCGAACTCCTCCCCCCACTCCCACAAATGGCTCACCAAATCATAGGCTACTTCTCCGAATATACTTCTCGATTGTGCGAAGAGACCTGGGGGCGGAATGAGCATCATGGTTGCGATCGTCGCAACGAGAGTAATAATCTGTTTGAATCTGTTCACTCTATCCTCCTATACTCCGCGAATAGTGTTATAAAAATAGTTCAGCAGCATTTTTGGCGAGAGACTGAAGCGGAGCTGAGATTCCCGTTTCACGCGAAATGAAAAAATTATGGCCATGTGATTTTGATCTTCGCTGTGTTGGGGGTGTCGCCGGACGACTATTTGATTTGACGACGGCGATCCGGAGCGATCGGGAGCGGATTATTCTAGTGAGCGGCTATGTCCCGACGATGATGCGCGAGTGGCCCGGAAACGAGATCAGCCCGGAGTTCGCCGCGACGCTTCCGGAGGCGCAACGCCGCCTCATCGCCGGAAGCGCGAGCTGGCCCTGGCGGCGAAAATGAAGCGCTCCGACGAGTCCAAAGGACGTATATCGAAACGCTCAGCTACTCAAAA
>JAYVOT010001018.1:0-3203 GCA_043757795.1 Chthonomonadaceae bacterium
GCGCAAAGCGGATGTTTGCTATGCGAACACGGAAACCGGTGAGGTGAAGGTTCTTTTTGAAGAGCGTCTGAACACCTACATAGACCTTGAACCTTTGAGAATGATTCACGCAACAAAAGAGCTTGTGTGGTGGTCTGAACGCGACGGGTGGGGACACTATTATCTCTACGACGAAGAAGGCAAGACGGTCAAGCAGATTACTTCCGGCGAATACTGCTGTCAGGGAATAGAGTCGATTGACGAAAAAAGTCGTACGCTCTTCTTTACTGCTTCTGGTCGCGAGGCTGGGGAAGACCCCTATTACGCCCACTCTTATCGGGTTAATTTGGACGGTTCAGGTCTGAAGATCATCGCGCCCGGCGATATGAATCACGCGGCCGCGATGAAAGAAGATTCGAAGTACTTCATAGACAACGCGAGCCGAGTAGACTCAGCGCCTGTAGCGCAACTTCGAGACAACAGGGGAGATCTCCTGCTTGAACTAGAAAAGACGGACACGACCGCGCTTATGGAAGCGGGCTACAAGATGCCTGAACCCTTCAAGGTCAAAGCGGATGACGGGATAACCGACCTGTACGGAGTGATGTTCAAGCCCTTCGATTTCGATCCGAAGAAAAAATATCCTATTATCGAGTATGTCTATCCGGGTCCTCAGACCGAGTCGGTCGGCAAAACATTTTCCGCTTTAAGCGGCAACTCAATGCTCGCGCAGTTGGGCTTCATCGTCATTGAAATCGGCAACCGAGGAGGCAGTCCGCAACGCTCAAAGTGGTATCACAATTTCGGATATGGGAACTTGCGCGATTACGGACTCGCGGACAAGAAGCGCGCCATTGAAATTTTGGCGCAGAAATATCCCTACATCGACACGGACAAAGTAGGGATTTTCGGGCACTCCGGCGGCGGCTTTATGAGTTCGGCTGCGATGCTTATCTACCCTGATTTCTTCAAGGCGGCAGTCTCCTCTTCAGGCAATCATGAGAACAATATCTACAATCGATGGTGGAGCGAGTCGCATCATGGCGTGAAAGAAATCGAGGACAAGGACGGTAAAGTCCGATTTGAATATAGCATCGACAAGAACTCGGAGGTGGCTAAAAATCTGAAGGGGCATCTGATGCTGACCACCGGAGACATGGATGACAACGTTCACCCGGGCAACTCAATTCGGCTTGCAAACGCATTGATACGCGCCAATAAACGCTTCGATATGTTCCTCTTTCCTGGGCAAAGACATGGCTACGGGGACATGAACGACTATTGGTTTTGGCTTCGCGCCGATTTCTTCTGCAAACATCTTCTAGGAGATTTCTCCCAACCTGTAGATATGCTGGAGTTGGATCGGGATCGGGAACTGAAGAAATGAATAACCTTCAATAAGAGGTGTATAAGTTTATCGTGCATACAATGATTCGATTTTTGACTTATTGCGACAACATGAAGTTTAACTCATTTTGCGCAGTCCCATAAATCTTGGCAATGCGCACTCTGTTAATCCGGTCGCTTTCAGCGGCGGATTAATAGTGTTGGAGCGCGCATCTGCACGATTTCGTAAGACAGCTATTTCTTCAGTTCCGGGTGAATGCGTATGAAGTGATCTGCAAATTTGCTGGGAGTGGGGGAGTCGGAAAATGCTAGCGTTCGAGGCATATGGCAGCGAAGGCAATCCTTTTTTTGATTTACCGGGCAGATCTTACCTTGCACAATTTTGCCGCTTGAGAAAATGGCTTTTGCAGGGGTTGAGTGGCACTTGACGCAGACGGAGACATAGCTTTTCAAGTCGCGATTCACATTGGTATGCGGGTCGTGACAAGAAATGCAAGAGAGGGTGTCCGAGCTTTGAAGATAGCATTGGCTCTGTTTGATGCCCGCCATTACTTGCCTGCTTGTGCCGAGGCCTGCGCTTTGGTCTATGTGGCACTGTTGGCAAACGTTCATCACCTCTGTGGCAGTGGCTCTTTGCAATGGAGCCATCTTGCCTTCTTTGAAATTCCCCGCCTTCATCGCAGCGACGTGTGTGGAACCTGCCCCATGACAGGACTCGCACCCAACCCCGAAAAATTTCTTTTGAGGCACGAAGGTGTCAGTTTCCATATGCGTGGAGTGGCAAAAAACGCACTTTGCAGCGAACGCCCCCTTGTATGTTTGCCCCAGTGAAGTGTCCGGTTTCTCTCGATGTCCGGGAGTGCGATACCATTTATGAACATTTGGAAAATAGCTCATCTGCGCCTCAGAGACGGACGAGGCGCCAATGTGCAGGTAGGTGATGCCGGTATTGCCCGATCCCATTGCGAAATTCAGTTCGCCTTTGATGTCGGGTCTTGACATCGAGTTCATGATAAGTTTTCCTGCCGTTTTTGACAGGTTGTATCCGGTGCCGGGAATTCTGCCAAGTTTCGGCGAGACGGCGGCGGCAGAGGCGTCTTCCAAAAATTGCAACGTAAGATTATGCCCGGAGATTTTGTGAGCTTTGAATTCACCTGCATGACAGGAGGCGCAAGCCTCATTGCCCAAATACTCTGCCGAAACGACAGCGGCTATGGGTTTTTCTGTCGTTGCGATAGGTTGGGAAACGGAAGAGACCGGGTTTTTTGGCGGTTTCGCACAACCCGCATACGCCAGGAGGGATAGCGAGCAAGCGATGAACGCAAGACTGAAAAACCGGATTTTATAGGGAGACATTGGTTGCCTCACCTCGTTTCAGAAACTCAAATTTGAGAACGACAGGTAGTAGCATTGAGATTATTTCTCTGTCAGGTTCACGACTTGATCCGTAGGGATTTTGTCGAAAGTTTGCCTAGCGCCATCGGTCCAGAGGACGGTCGCTTTTGTGATGGTAGTCGCAGTTCCCAATCCGAAGTGAACTCGGGAGTCAGAGGCTGATAAGTAGGAACCATCAGTTGCGCAACGACGATAAATTTTCTTGCCGTCGACTTCTAAGATGACTTGAGAGCCGAGCGCCATTTTGTTTGCTTTCTTTCCGACAAGTTTGAAAGAGACCCAGTGCGCTTTGCTTCGCGAGAGGTTGTGCAATAACAGAGGCTTGCCTTCGCTGTCCACCACAAGGGCGTCTAGCTTGCCGTCGTTGTCGTAATCTCCTGTTGCCAGACCTCGTCCTACGATAGGAGTGTTGAGTCCCGGTCCGCCCTGTTTTGATACGTCCTCGAATCTCGCTCCTTTGAGATTGCGCAGGAGAGTCATCG
>JAYVOT010001019.1:0-11934 GCA_043757795.1 Chthonomonadaceae bacterium
TTTTATTCATTTTGTCTTTCATCCCATTCCTTCATCTCACTAGGTTTAGAAATAGCAAGCACATTTCATTAGAGAAAAAAATTTCTTTCTTAAATCTAATGAAATGCGCTTGCTCAAAGCGTAGCTTTGCCCTTCGTGACTAAGTTATAGACAAGAAGAATTGCAGCTACTACCAAAAGAATGTGGATTAGCCCTCCACCAATATGCGTTAGTAAGCCTACCAACCAGATGACGACCACGATTGAAATAATCGTCCAAATTATGTTTGACATTGTATCTTTCCTCTTAAGTCGCATTATATTTTGCTGAGTTCAATTGTATGCTTCCATACGAGTTGAACAGAGTCGACGTCGTGATCGCCCACAATTTCAACTCGTTAAAGAGTGACTCTTATGGCAAGATTTAGGTTCCAATAAATATTTATGTACAGAAGGCGGCGATTGGTGAATTCTATAGAATTCGGAACCCAGTGTATCCAAAAATGCGTCTTTAAGACGTAACACAAAAATCTTGATCGTTCAAGGATCAACTTTCTATAAGGATGAACAAAATCATGAAAACACTCTATGCGTCATTCGCAGACGTAAAAATGGCAGAGCAAGCGGCAGGAGCATTGTTGGATCAGGGAGTTCTGCAGACAGACCTTAGCATTGTTTCAAAAAATTCGAATTCGAACGACTCAAGCGGATTTATGGGATTTAAAGATCCTGAAAAACACCCGAATATCTCGAATCCATCCGAATCAATAGCGAAGAGCGGCATTACGACGACGACAAAAGAAGACGCTTCGGCGGGCGCTGTGAAAGGTGCGGAGATAGGACTTGGACTGGGAGTAGTTGCGGCGCTCGTTTCCCTACTCGTGCCCGGTGTAGGACTAGTAGTTGGCGGCGGCGCGTTAGCGATGGCGCTAGCGGGAGCCGCAGGAACGACTGCGGCGGGAGCGCTTGCCGGCGGCGTGACAGGGTATTTGCGAGACCAGGGAGTGCCCCATGAGGCGGTAGAAGAATATCACGGCATCTATGAAAACGGGGGCGCAATTCTCGCTTTGAACACGCCTTCCGGTAAAGTGGAACAGGTGGAAGCGGAAGCGATATTGCATAAATATCAGGCTGGCTTCGTTCGAATCTACGGCGATCCAAACGGATAGCAAAAAATTTTGAATTCGGACGGAGTTTCCGTCCGAATTCAAATAATCACTTGACAGGCAGATTTGCTATCTCCGGATGTTTGCCGATTGCAGGTCTCTGAACATTGTCTTTGTATTTCACGGAACCGTCTTTGAACCCTCCTCCACGCAAGTAAAAGCGGTTTCCAATGGCTCCGGCATCATAGTCATAACGGTGAAGCTGACCTGTCTTGCGATCAAGTCCGGTGTGCGTGAAAATAGCTTTCGTCAACTCGATCCACTCCCCGCTCGCTGTCTTCACCCACTGATTTCCGAACTCAGCCATACGCGCCTTCTGTCCGTTTGCGCCCCAAAAATCTTCATTGAATGAGTAAAGCCCGTGCATGTAGCCGCCGTCTTTTGGCGATTGAAAACGCGCAATCAAACCCCACGCCTTTTTGTCCGGGAAGTAAAAGTACCCTGTGTAGACAGTTTTGTCCCCGACAGGTTCCGCCGAGACAAGGAAACGATACGTTTTTCCGGTAATCCAGGGATAGACAAGGTGACTGTGCCCGCCCGTTCCCTCGTTCCCGAATCCGTCCGTAAAAACGCCCTTGCCTTTCGCCAGCATCTTGACGCGATTGTCGTCTGCGACTTTGTTCCTGTCCTTCGCCTCCGACCCGCTATCCCACACCGAAAAGATCACTCTTCGCTCAGTTGGACTATTCACTTGCATCCCGAAATATCCGCGATGCCAGCCGCAAGCCATGTAGTAGGAAGCGGTCGGGTCGGTTTTCGCTGTGACCTCGTTGTAGAACCAGACCGCTTTCGTGTCAGAGGGAAGGGGATAACTCAAGTGAACTGAAGGAGAACCTCTTTGCGGCTTCAAAACATTGAAGTGCGCCCCCTCCATCGCCTCGCCGGTCAGACTCAACCCGACGATAGAGCCGAAAGTCTTTCCTACTTTCGAAACCCCCTGTAAAACGATTCGCACATAACCGGGCTTAGTGATATTGAAATTACCGAAATTCGCTGAAATTTCTTCGGAATTGATTTTCTTTACGGTGAGCAACACGGGTTGTTTCTCTATCGTCAATCGTAAAGAAGAGAGCTTGGTTTCCGGCATCTTCAAGTTTAGCGAGACGCTCAATCTCCCTGCCTTCGCAAACCTCCCATACCAGACGATCTGTTGCTTCGGGTCGCTCCACTTCGATATTCCTGCCTCGGAGACTTCCGCACCCTCAGGGTTCGGCTCGATATAAGCGACTGATCCCGGAATGTCCGAAAGACTCACTTTTATCGCTGTTTGCGCGAAAGAATGTATCGCGCTCCCAAAAATCAACATTCCCAACGTCGCCGCAAGAACATCCAATCGCATTTTTCTCGCTCCGTACCAGTTTGATAGTCCTCTTTATACCCGAAAAACCGATACGACTTTCCAAAAGCCTACTTTTAAAAAAGCAAGTATGTATCGGGACTCGACTCAATCCGGACTTCCATTCGCCTGACCTTTATGCAGGTTAAGCGAATGGAAGTCATGTCTACTTCGACTCCGAGATCAGTTGTCTCAGGACATAGGGGAGGATGCCGCCGTGAACATAGTACTCAACTTCGATCGGAGTGTCGATTCGAAGCGTCAGCGCGACCTCTTCTCTTTTGCCGTCCGCTCGTCTGATGATGAGCATCACCTCTTGTCGGGGTGAAATCCCGTTCTCTACTCCCGTCAGATCGAACTCCTCCGTGCCGTCCAACTCAAGAGTCTTCGCATTCACGCCTTCTTTAAATTGGCAGGGGAATACGCCCATTCCGACTAGGTTGCTACGATGAATTCGCTCAAAAGACTGCGCGATGACCGCCTTGACTCCAAGAAGATTCGTTCCTTTTGCCGCCCAATCTCGGCTGCTGCCGGTTCCGTACTCCTGCCCTGCGAAGATCATCAAGGGCGTCCCTTCCGCCTCGTACTTGATGCTCGCGTCGTAGATCGACATCTCGATTGCGTCCGGTTGATGCCTCGTGACCCCGCCCTCAACACCCGGAACCATCAAGTTTTTGATGCGAACGTTTGCAAAAGTTCCGCGCTTCATGATTCGATCATTGCCTCTGCGCGAGCCGTAAGAGTTGAAATCAACGGGCGCAACGCCCTGCTGTTGCAAGTAGAGTCCTGCGGGCGAGGAGGCTTTGATCGCGCCTGCCGGGCTGATATGATCCGTCGTCACGGAGTCGCCGAAGATAGCAAGGGCGCGAGCGTTGTGAATGTCGTGCGCAACGCCCGGCTCCATTCCGAAGCCCTCGAAGTAGGGCGGCTCCTGAATATAGGTAGAATCTCGATCCCACTCATACACCGATCCGGTCGAGCTAGGAACTTCCATCCAAAGAGGGTTCTGTTCTGCAAAATCCTTATAGAGTTTTCGATAAGTCTCCGGATCGTTCGCAGCATAGAGAACTTCGCCGATCTCCTCGGTCGTGGGCCAGAGGTCTCTCAAGAAGACAGGTTCTCCGTCATTTCCAATTCCAAGCGGCTCAGTCGCCATCTCGATGTCCACCCTGCCGGCAAGCGCAAACGCAACGACGAGCGGAGGACTCATGAGGAAGTTCGCACGCACGTTCTGATGCACTCTTGCCTCAAAGTTTCGATTGCCGGAGAGGACGCTCGCCACCACAAGGTCGTTCCCGACCACCTCCGACTCTATCGCCGAGTCAAGCGGACCGGAGTTTCCGATACAGGTTGTGCAACCATAGCCTACTGTTTGAAAGCCCAGTTGATCAAGGTAGGTCTGCAGTCCTGTTTTTGTGAGATACTCCGTCACTACTCGAGAACCGGGAGCGAGCGAGGTCTTGACGTAGGAGTTGGGAGCGAGTCCTTTTTCGACAGCCTTTTTTGCAAGCAGTCCGGCGGCAAGCATCACGCTTGGATTGGAGGTGTTCGTACACGAAGTGATGGCAGCGATGACGACGCTTCCATCTTGCAGCGCGACGGGCGCGTTCACGATGGAAGTTTTCGTTTTGCCATAGCCGGATTCGCTGATCGGCTTCACAAGCAAGTCGTGAAAAGTCTCTTTGATGTCCGTGAGATTGATACGGTCCTGCGGGCGTTTCGGGCCTGCGACTCCCGGCACGACCGTTGCGAGATCAAGTTCAAGCAGTTGGCTATAGATGATCTCCCCGCTTTTCGGCATCCCGAAAAGCCCTTGCGCTTTGTAGTACTGTCGAAATGCGTCCACTTGAGTCTCTGTGCGTCCTGTCGCAGTCAGGTATCGGCAAGCCTCCTCGTCAACAGGGAAGAAGCCCATAGTCGCGCCGTACTCGGGAGCCATATTTGCGATCGTCGCTCTATCCGTGAGGGAGAGGGAGGCGGCTCCTTCGCCGTGAAATTCTACGAATTTACCGACGACTTTGGCATTGCGCAACTTTTCCGTGATCGTGAGAACGAGGTCTGTTGCGGTCACTCCGGGATTTAGTTTGCCCTTGAGATGGACCCCGACGACATCCGGCGATAAAAAGTAGACCGGTTGGCCGAGCATTCCCGCTTCCGCCTCAATGCCCCCCACTCCCCACCCGACGATCCCGATTCCGTTGATCATCGTCGTGTGCGAATCCGTCCCGACGAGCGTATCCGGGTAGTAGATGCCGTTTTTCTCCAGAACTCCCTTCGCAAGGTACTCTAAATTGACCTGATGGACGATCCCGATTCCGGGAGGCACGACGCCGAAACCGTTGAACGCCTGCATCCCCCACTTCATAAACTCATATCGCGCTCTATTGCGTTGAAATTCAATCGCCATGTTCTGTTGCAAGGCGGTCGAAACTCCTGCGACATCCACCTGTACTGAGTGGTCGATCACGAGATCCACGGGAACGAGCGGCTCTATGATCGCCGGGTCTTTTCCCATCGCCTTCACTGCGGCGCGCATTGCCGCGAGATCGACGAGAAGCGGAACTCCCGTAAAATCTTGCAAAACAATGCGCGCGACGATGAAAGGAATCTCCCCTTCCCGCTCGTCATTTGGTCCCCAATTCGCGAGGTCTCGAACGTCGCTTTCCGTGATTCTCTTTCCATCTACGTTCCTTAAAACGGACTCCAGCACGATGCGGATGCTCACCGGGAGCTTTGAAATGGGACCGACTCCCGAGTTTTCTAGTTGGGGAAGGGAGTAGTAAGTTCCAGTTTCCCCCATGCCAAAACTGAAAGTCTGCTTCGTATTGAATAAATTGTGAGACATGGCTGCGACGCCCTCCTGACGTGATCGAAAATTCAAAAAATTGTGTCGTTCGGAGAAAGTTCCTTTCTACATTCTTGAAATCATTTTACCGCGGGTAGAACTATAATGCAAATGAATTTTCAGAATTCCAACTATGCGAAAAACGCATAGATAAACTGAATGACATTTCATGCCTGTGGAGAGAACAGTTACGTTCAGTAGAAAAAAGCTTTCCCGCCAAAGGAGCTATAGAGAAAAGGCTTAACCCGACTTGACCGTAAGCGGCGTATCGCCTCTCCCGTCTGCAGGATGGCAAGCGCCAAGCGCCTCGCAGGCGAGTTTTTCAGGTCTTGGCTCTCGCTTGCGAAAATTCTCAACGATGCGGAACATCTCTTCGGTCAGAAGCGTGCCCCTCAAGTTTTGGCGTTTTCGCTCCGAATAGGAAGGGAAGCCGAACAGCGGCGTTGAATTGTAGCTCATCCGGCTTTCGAAGGAGAAAATATGAAGCTGTCAACTTTAGGAATGAGCGTCGCCATTGGGATTTCAGCGCTCTCCAGCGCTATTGCAGGGTACGGACAGGAGAAACGTGAAATAATGAAGTTGTGGGAAAAAGAGGCTCCGGGATCAAAAGGCGCGGATGAGGCTGATATACCCACCCTCACGATTTACAAACCGGCAGAGGGCAAAGCGACCGGCGCAAGCGTTGTCGTTTGTCCGGGAGGAGGTTACGGGATGCTCGCCGACCATGAGGGGAAACCCGTCGCCGAGTGGCTGAACTCTGTCGGCATCACTTCTTTCGTCTTGAAATACCGCCTCGGAGCGAAATATCGACACCCCGTCATGCAAAACGATGTCAATCGCGCCATTCGCGTCGTTCGGTCAAACTCGGAAGTCTGGAAGCTCGACCCTAAGCGCATCGGGATCATCGGTTTCTCGGCAGGCGGACACCTTGCTTCGACAGCCGCTACCCATTATGACGCCGGAGACGCAAAAGCGATAGACCCTGTAGAGCGGTTCAGCTCCCGCCCGGACGCCGCGATACTGATTTATCCGGTCATAACGATGTCGGACGAATTTACGCACTCCGGCTCGAAACACAACTTGCTCGGAGATCACCCGGATGCGAAACTAGTCGAACTGATGTCCAATGAGAAGCAGGTGACAAAGGATACGCCTCCAACCTTTATCGTACACACTCTCGACGACGCAGTGGTTCCCTGCGAAAACGCGATAGAATTCACCCGATCCTGCAGGAAAATGGGCGTTCCGGTTGAATTACACCTCTTTGAACACAGGCCTCACGGATTTGGGCTGGCAAAAGGCGACCCGACATTGGGAATATGGACGGGAATGTGCGAAAAGTGGCTATCTCGAAGAGGGTTTTTGAAGTAGTTTGGGTTGCGCGGCAGACTTGCACGTTTGAGCGGAAAGAGAGAATCACAGTCCTACTCCCCTGCTGATGGGAGTAAACCTCTCTTCCCCCTGACCCCTTCCGCCCACAGCGCGGCAGAAGGGGGTTGGGGAAGAGGTTCTCTCAAAGCTAATTCGAACTCTTTGCGGGGTTGGGGTTAGCAGTCAGTTTCACTTCAAACTCTCGTTCCTTGCCGTTCCTTGAAGTGCGCATTTTCAGGGCGTCTCCGGGGCGCAAACGAATGAGGATGGCTCTTGCTAATGAGACACGATGCGCAGGTCGGTTGTTCAAGCTGACAAGAACGTCTCCTGGGGCGATGCCGCTTGCAAGGGCAGGCGAACCAGGGTAGACGGATTTGACGACTACTTTCTCGCTCATTTCGAAACTGCCTTCATTAGAAGTCGCGCCTCTTTCAAAAGAGAGATCAACTCCAAGCCAGGCATGAATCGTTCTCTTTTCAATCAGGTCTTGCATGATCATTCGGGCGTCATTGATAGGTATGGCATATCCCGTAGATGAGGTGGAGGAGGAACTGTTCCGTCCGCCGTCTCGCCTCCTGTTTCGATCCTGCTCAGGATTGGGAGAGCGATCCTTTGATCCGTGATCCGGATTTGGGGGATTTGAGTGCGTCGGAGATTCGGAATTTCCATGAGGTCTGTCTGGGGCAGGTCTGCCTTCGAAGGAAGGCACGGCCGCAACCATCCCAATCACTTCCCCTCTCGCATTTAAGAGCGGAGCGCCGCTCGCCCCCGCTCCCACCGTACCTGAAATTTGAATGAGGCTGGCATAGAAGTGATCCGGAGCGGAAACGCCCTCGTCGCGAACTCCCGCAACCATTGTCAAAGCGACGGAATTCGTATGTCCGAATTGATTTCCGATGGAGATCGCGAAGTGTCCGGGAAGCACATAGTCCGAATTCCCAAGCGTTAAACTGGGAAGATTTGACTTTGAAGCGAGTTTCAAAAGCCCGACGTTTTGCTCCTTATCGATTCCAATCACGATGGTTTTTATAAATTTGCCGTCTTGCGTAACGACAAGAGGATTCTGCATTCCGTCTAGAACGTCGGAAGTCGATAGAATGTAGCCGTCGCCGATCATGAAACCGCTTCCGATTTTTGGAAAACCGTTAGGGAACTCCTTACGCATCGCTTCAAAAATAGAAGGTGGTTTGTCACCCGAAATTTTTATTTCAGGCGGTCCCTTTTGCTTCATGAAAAAGTTGAGGAGACGTTCGTCTTGAATGGAGACGATCCCTCCCGTTGAGCGTTTGACGATGATTGCAACTTCATCTTGAATCTTTTCCAGAACTCCGTCCGCTTTTGCGGATTGAGCAGTGAGAGGTGACAAAAACAAGCAAGCCCCTACAAGTCGGACAATGAATTTCGACATTGCTCTAGAGTCCTTTTGCATCTTCGATCTCTTCGACATAAGAGGCGGTTGTCAGTCTTTGTGAAGAGGACGGGACGCTTCCCATGACGTACTCAGTACCCTCCGCCTCATCCGGATTGGAACCGATTCTGGACATTACGTAGTCTCCGTTTGTCTCTTGTTGGGAGTTTCTAAAATCATTCTGAATCGGAAGATGAGTCTTTAAGGCTTTAGTGCTGACAAGCGAATGACCGGCAGGAGAAAAACTCCTGATTCGTAAGCTGGTACGAGGCGTTTTCGCTGCAGCGAAGGTTCGAGAACGTGCCTCGTTGAAGTGCGTGACGCGTTTTTTCGCAACTCGCGTTTTTGCAGGTTGTCCTGAAGTCAGCCATTCAATTTGGTTTTCGGCAAGCGTAGAGTCCGAATTTTCTGAAACCGGCGGATTGATGCGAGAGCCGACGTTGGGCGTTTCAACGCTTCGTGCAGTCGAAGTTGCGCCGCGAGTCGCATTTGAAACCAAACCGTCGGTGCGAGCGGCATTTCCTCTTAGATAGTTTGTCAAGGGCGAGTAGGCGAAAATAGCGAGTACTCCGCACGCAAACGCCGCTGTAAGCGCAAATGAAGGCGCGTTCTTGAAGAGAGGAATTGTAGGACGTTTAATTCCGTTTTGCACGATTCGCGCATTCAATTCCTGAAATCCAAGGGTTGATTGCGGGACAGGCAAGTTTTTGTAAACGCTCAAACCAGTTCGAGTCTCTCGATAGACTTTCAAAGATTCTCTGCAATCGGCGCAGGTTTCCAGGTGAGCGGCGATGAGATTCTGATCCTCTTGCTTTAGAGTTTGCGAAGCGAACTCCCAGAGAAGAGGCGATATGGATTTACATGAGATCAGTTTGAACATGCTTGTTTCCTAGCTTCCCATTAGCGCTTGAACGCGCTCTCTCAAACATTTTCTTGCCCGAAAGAGCCTGAGTTTTACGCTTGTTCGGGAACACCCCAGAATCTGCGAGATCTCTTCATGACTTAAATCTTCTATTTCACTTAAAATAATAATTTCACGTTGCGGAGCGGGAATTCCGCGCAAGGCGGCCATGACTTTTTCTGTGACCTCCGCTCTTTCAAGGATCAGCTGAGGATCTTGAAGATGAGAGTCTCCTCCGAAGCCGTCGTAATCAAAACGTGAATCGTATTGCACCTTCCTACGATCCCAGGATTTGATTTTATCGCGGCAGAGATTGCCGCAAATCTTCAATAGCCAAGTTTGCAGACTCGAATCGCCTCTAAACTTCGCAATCGCTTGATATGCTTTCACGAAGGTCTCCTGTTTTATATCGTCAGCTTCGTCCCGATTCCCCAGTATATGGAAGGCGTATCGAAAAACTTGGCGTTCGTAAAGGGTGTAGACCTGCTCAAAAGCCTTAAGGTCTCCGGCACGGCAACTTGCAAGAATCTGATTGTCACTTGCGTGCATAGCGATCCTGTCGGTGGCAGTCATCATAAAGCGTCCCCTCCTGAACTTTTAGACGAAACGAAATAGAAAGGGTATCGCTGTTTTTCAAAATTACTCTTGAGCCCACAAAGAATTTTTCAAGATTTGTTGCAAATTGCAAGAGTCATACTCCAATAGGTGCGACGCGTCTATGACGTCTTGCAGATCCGCTCCGTACCAATTCCGCTTTTCAGGTTTGCAGAGTCCGGCTACATTCATATTCGCAATCGAATCGCGTACTCCTTCATAGAAAGAAGTCTCTTTGCAAGCCGGAGAAGCAATCCTGTCCACTGCAATGCTCATGCCGCTCGCAAACTCCGGTCTGTCCGCAGCCAAAAACCTTGTAACCAGTTTCCGCCTATCGAGCCGCCGGGTCATTTCGCTGAAACTCGCAGCCGCAAAGTAGAACATGGAGAGAGAGGCGAATTGCGAAAAGCGGGGAAAGGATGAGAAACAGCCTCCAATAAACTTTGCCGTCCAATCCGCTTCTTCGAATGTGACGCTCTCGTACTCTTTCAGACGAAGCGCAAATTCCGATTTCCCCCAACTACTTTCCAAAATGTTCGCGAGTCGCTGAACTCCAAGAAGAGTCAAAGGAAACCCTGTACTGAATAGCGGATCAATGAAAGCCGCTGCTGAGGGAAGCATCGCCCACCCCTCCCCGACGGCTTTTTCGCTCCGGAAAGAGAGTCCCTCGGAATAATAAAGCGATTGGATCGCTTTTGACTCGGAGAACTGTTTGCCAATAGTAGGAAAACGCTCCATAAAACGGCTCCAGGCGCCTTCTTTTTCGTGAAGTTTGATTTCAGCGGCGAACTCTTCCGTAACTGAGATTCCAGCGCTCGTAATTCCGTTGTTGAAACGTAAAACCCACATCCAACCGCCATCGAAAACATGATGCAGGGCGGCGTCATCCATCGGGTAGGGCGCAGTTTCTGCGCTCTGATACTCAGCCATTTTATCGCAACGTTTCACCCCTCGGAAGTGTGAGAAAAGGGAATGCGTACGCGGCATGCCCTCAAAAGAAACTTCCTTCAACTTTAGGGCGCGGTGCAGGTAGCCCCGTTTTCCGGTTGCGTCAATCAGAAACTTGCCGGAGGTTTCAAATAATTTCCCATCCCGCTCGCAACTCAATGAAACGCCCGATGAATCGAGACTGCGGACAGTCACGCAGGTTTCGTCGAAATAGTCAACCCCTGTCTTGACAGCTTCTTCTACAAAATGCGTATCGACGTCCTCTCGAAACCAGTGCGTGTCTGCTGTGAGATCATTTGGGCTAGCGGAGACGAGCAGTTGATTGCTCCGGTCGGCACGCATCGCATAGGTCTTGCCTGCATTCTGTTGGAGGTAAGTAAAACCGCGCTTCAGCCCGCAAGCGAGGTGCGGGAGTTTCTCTTGCCAATCACCGTATTGTGCGATAGGAAGAATGCCGGGAAGGTCGTATTTTAGCGACAACTCCTCAATAAGCAGGTTGGTTAAAGGGGAAGTGGACTCGCCGATGGCGAAACGCGGGTGTTTTCCACGCTCCAAAAGCAGAACGGACAAGCCGATTTTTTTCGCGACCATCGACATCAACGACCCTGCGAAACCGGAACCGACGACGATCAGATCGTACTCAGTCTTCATGAGACCGTTTGCCTCCTGTTCATTTTAGCGAGCTTTTCGACGCGAAGAGCGGACTCCGGTTCAATTGCGAACTTTTCGATGTCCCACAAATCGGCATAGACGCGACCATTTTTTTGGTTCAAGCCATACTCCATTACTAATTCGAGGGATTCAAGAGAGGGCGGAGAATAGAGGCCGTGTCGGGAGAGCGCCTCCATCGCGCCGTTCCCCCCGCGGGTGGGAATCACGCACATCACTTCAGCGCAACACTCCATTGAAAGGTCAAGCGATTTCTTCGCCCATGACAAACCTTCTTCTTCGCTTAAGAAAGGAGGGCGCAAAAGTATGAAGACCCTCAGCGCGATGTCGTGCGTCTTCAAGAAATGCGCCGAAGCACGAAAAGAATCAACTGTAATTCGTTTGTTGAGCCGTTCCAATACTCCCGGATGCGCCGTCTCCAAGCCTATCGCGACTTCCAGTTTGGCGGAGAGCATTCTTTGAAATTTCAGCGTGCGTTCGCCAATGAAAGCAGGGTGGCATTCAACGATTACGCGCTCAAAGCCTTCGACCTGCGTTGCGATCTCCTCGTAATCGGAGATTGGAATCGCGCGCGGATCAAAAAAGCTCCCGGAATTGTAGAGTTTGACTTGCACTCCGCCCTTACCCGCAGGGTCTGCAAAACCGAGCGCCTTTAATCCGAACGCAATCTGCGCCGGAATGTCTCCGGATTCCGTGTCGGAGTCGAGCGTGTTCTTCC
>JAYVOT010001020.1:0-11933 GCA_043757795.1 Chthonomonadaceae bacterium
TCGCTACCAGTAGAAACAATTCGCTATCACGAAGCGAAATCCATTATGTTCCAGCAGTTTTGATCGCCAAATTTCACTGCAGGTAGTATTGTTATTGAAATTACTGCTATATTTAGTATGAAATATAGCTGAGTAGTTACCTTTTTGTTTTATATGTCGAATATTAGTTGGTTTACATTTTATTGTATATCGCAAATTGTTAAAAAATTATGCGTATTGAACTCCCAAAGCAGGACAGGTGAGGATAGTTACACAACCTCTTCCAACGGCACAAACCGGAACAGAGAACTATTCCTACATCGCCGCGAATATGCTCTTGAGTCGATCCGGGAACTCCTACGTGAACGACGCCAAAGGGAACACACTCACCGGCGGGGGACGCACCAACACCTGGGACAGCGAGAACCGGCTGGTCTATTGCGTCAATGGCTCGAACATTTCCACTTTCACCTAGGGAGCCGACCCTATGTGTTTTATCCTCCTTTTGAGTAGTGTCGATTTTAGGAGAGGTGGGATATTGGGGGTGCGGTTCAGATTCCGAACAGAAATTAATAATTTTCATCTGGGAGCTTTGAAAACTATTCATGCCATCCAACATTCGGTTCCCTGCTTTGTAGAAAGAGGACGCTTTGTTTCACCAACGCTTTCGATTGTTATCGATTCTGTGTTCAATCCTATTTGTCTGTTGCGGCTTCGAAATCGCTCTCGCTCAAGAGATAACCGATTTCAAAACCTGCCTCGTTCTGGGCGGCGTTGTTCAAGGTGGGAGGAACCTCTTGCACAAAGACTCAATTGAGGCGATGATCGTGGCAGGAGTTGCGATTCATCCTTCGGTTGGGGATACGATCAGTGAAAAAAAGTGGGTGGAGCAAAGCGCAAACAAAGACGGATGGTTTGAATCGCCTGCTTTTTCTGGCGGTTACGCCTACATCTCAGTGACTTCAGAGAAAGAAAAAGTTGTCTTGCTGGCGGCGGAGGGACATACCTTAGTCTATGTCAACGGAACTCCTCGCACCGGAGACCCCTATGGCGCCGGCTATGTTCGGCTGCCGATCGCACTTAACAAGGGCGAAAATTCGCTCCTGTTTTTAGTGGGGAGAGGAAGACTGCGAGCCTCCCTCAAAAAGGTTGTCAATCCACTTCTATTAGACGCTTCCGATGCCACTTTGCCAGATTTCAGACTCGGGGAAGCGCTCAAAACTAGCGGCGCTCTCATAGCCGTCAACGCCTCTAAAGACTGGAAACGCGGGCTTAAGATCGTTTCGGAATCGCCGGAGGGTAAACTTTTTGTCAGAACTGTCCCTGCCTTGCTCCCGACAAGCGTTCGGAAGATCGCCTTCGGGATAGAGGGAGCCGCGCCAAAAACGCTGGACGGAAAAAAGTATTCCATCTATCTCGCAGACGCTTCCGGCGTTCCGATCTCAAAGTCCATCGAAATCAATTTGAGGGTTCGGAAGCAAACAGAGACCTACAAGCGCACTTTCACGAGTCAGATAGACGGCAGCGTTCAATACTTCGCAGTGAATCCCGCCTCTGATTATGTCGATCGTAAACCGGGTATGCCGAACTTGCCGCTCCCTGCCCTGGCGCTTGCTTTGCATGGCGCTTCCGTTGAAGGATTAGGACAGGCTGACGCATACGCCTCGAAGAGTTGGGTGCACATTGTCGCTCCGACAAACCGGCGCCCCTACGGATTTGATTGGGAAGATTGGGGGCGGCTCGACGCGCTTGAAGTTCTCGATCTGGCTCAGAAAGAGTTGAAAACCGACCCGACTCGCACTTATTTGACAGGACATTCGATGGGAGGACATGGAACCTGGCAGGTTGGAGTGCAGTATCCCGACAAATTCGCCGCCCTCGCCCCAAGCGCAGGTTGGGTAAGCTTCTTCTCCTATGCAGGGACTCAAAAAAGCAAAACGCCCTCGCCATTGGAATCGATTCTTCAGCGAGCCGCGAACCCGAGCGACACTCTCGCTCTTTCGCACAACTACTCACAACAGAGCATCTATATTCTCCATGGCGACGCTGACGACAATGTGCCGATTTCAGAAGCGCGAACGATGGCGACGCATCTTGCAAGTTTTCACAAAGACTTTCAGATTCATGAACAAAAGGGCGCGGGGCATTGGTGGAGCGAAGGAGACGAAGCTGGCGCGAGATGCGTCGATTATCCAGGCTTTTTCGATCTCTTCTCCAAGCGTCGTATCCCTTATCTGTCCGAAATTCGTCATGTCGATTTCACGACAGCCAACCCGGAAGTTTCTGCGACTTGCCACTGGGCGACAATTGAACAACAGTTGAAACCGCTTGAGATTTCATCCATTGATATCACTCTCGATCCTCACATTCGTAGATACTCCGGCACGACTATAAATGTAAAAACACTAAATATCAACCTCAATTCTCTGGAGGGAACCGACCCTGTGAACTTCGTTATGGATGGAGTGAAACTGGAAAAGTTGGCTTGCCCGAAAGACAAAACTCTCACCCTTATCCGGGAAGGCGTTTCATGGGCCCACGCCTCCGCCTCACTTCAGGGTCAGAAAAACGCCCTCCGCTCCGGGAATTTCAAGGCGGCTTTCAATCACGGATTTCAGTTCGTCGTCGGGACGAAAGGAACCCCTGTCGAGAATGAATGGGCGCATTCAATAGCGAAATTCGATGCCGAAACTTTTTGGTATCGTGGAAATGGGAGTGTCGATATCATGCTCGATTCGGAGTTCAATCCGTCGAAGGAGGTCGATAGAAGCGTCATTCTCTATGGAAATGCAGACACCAATAGCGCCTGGAAAGCTCTGTTTAAAAAGGTTGATCCGGAGGTTCACAGGGGCGTTGCAGTCTTCGGAAAAGAAAAAATCGAAGGTGAAAATATCGCTGCTCTGTTCATTCGCCCACGTTTCAACAGCTCGGTCGCATACGTCGCCGCGATCTCCGGATCAGGAATCGTCGGAATGAGACTGACTGACCGCATACCGATTTTCCTCTCAGGAGTCGGGATTCCAGACTGTCTCGCACTCTCGCCCGAGTCCTTGAGCCAGGGCGTAGCTGGCGTGAAAGCGGCTGGCTTCTTTGGCAACGATTGGACGATCGGAGGAGGTGAGATCCTATTCAATCGCGCAGATGTCTCTCAGGGCTTAACTCGCTGAAATCAACGCTTGTAAAACCCTGACCGTCCCGAAGTCGTGAGCTTCATGTCTCAGAAAGATAGAGATCAAGTCCTTTCTGAGAGGCCTCCGCATAGCTCGGGGTCAGTCCGTCCAGAAGAGTCTTTTCGCCGCGCCAGAAGGGGAAATCGCCCAGTCGGCGCAATAGCGCAGCTGCCACAGGGGGAACGACGACGGTTCCGTATGGTTGCGGCCCCTCTGTCAGCGCTTGTTCGCCCTGCCAGAATCCGGAGTGCGATGCAAGAAGAGGTTCCGGCGCCATCGGTTCGGCGTTGCCCGTCTCACCGGATGCGCCGCCGCGTTCCGCCAATAGTTTCAGAAACTCCTCGCGCGTTTTTCCGCGAAGTTGGAAGATCAAGAACGGGTCGCGATCAAACTCCTCGCCTATCAGAAGATAGACCGCGGCCGTGTGCTTGCAGGGATTGGAATAGTCCGGGCAAGAACAGTCCGTTTCAATCTCGGACAATTTGGCGGGCAACAGAGCGAGCTTCGCGCTTTGAAACGCCTCTTCAATCGTGTCCGGCATCTCGTTCGCCATCAGCTTCGCAGCGAAGAGGGCTTGTTCCGCAAGCGCATCGGTTGCTGAGTCCCACTCCTTTTCGGAAAACGGCTGGATCTTAATCGTGACGTTGTAAGGAGTTCGTCTGGAGCCTTGAACTTTCGCCGCAATTACTCCCGGCATGATTGAGATCGACAGCGTCTGACCGCCGCGCGCGTAGCTGCGCCCCCGCGACAAACGCGCGCCCAGATTAAAGGACTCCAGAAGTGCGATCCAGCGCTTCGCCCACCAACTCGAACCGAATGACTGAGATTGCGATTTAATCCCGCCTGTAGCCTGAATACGCTTTTTTGGTTCGCCCCACCAACCCATTTCCCGCCTCCTTCGTCTTCGTGACTCTGATATTGCCTCAGCCGGAGATCGCCTCCGGACGCAAAGTCAGCATCTCCTTCAATTCGGTATTCGAGAGTTTCGTCAGCCAGTCTTCCCCGGTTCCTACGACGCTTCCTGCGAGGGCTTGCTTCTTCTCGATCATCTCGTCTATCCGCTCCTCAAGAGTCCCCATGCAAAGAAATTTATGAACCTGCACATTCTTTTTCTGCCCGATTCGAAACGCTCGATCAGTCGCTTGATTCTCGACTGCCGGGTTCCACCAACGATCAAAATGAAAGACATGGTTTGCGCCAGTCAGGTTCAAACCGACGCCTCCCGCTTTTAGCGAGAGCAGGAATAACTTAGGTCCGTCATCCTCATTCTGAAAGCGCTCGACCATATGGTCGCGTTGCTTTTTGGAAGTTCCGCCGTGCAGGAATAGAACCTCTTTGCCGAAAGTCGACTCCAAATGCTTGCGAAGCAGCTTGCCCATCTCGGAAAACTGCGTAAAAATCAACGCCTTGTCTCCCGCCTCCAGAGCCTCTTCCAGCATCTCAGTGAGACGCGCCAACTTGCCGGAGCGACCCGGAATTGAGGAGTTGTCTCCCAAAAACTGTGCGGGATGATTGCAAATCTGTTTGATCTTCGAGAGAGTCGCAAGGACGATTCCGCTTCGTTGAATCCCCTCCGCACCCTCCATTGCCGACTCCAAATCTCTCACGATGGCTTGGTAGAGCGAAGCCTGTTCAGGCGTGAGCGTGCAGTAGACCTTCATCTCCTGCTTCTCAGGCAGATCGGTGATGATCGACTTGTCTGTTTTGAGGCGCCGCAACAGGAAAGGAGCCGTCATCTCCTTTAGACGTCCGGCGGCCTCCGGATCGCTCCCTGTTTGGATCGGAATGAAAAACTTTTTCTTGAAATCCGACAACGTTCCAAGGAAGCCCGGATTGAGGAACTCCATAAGCGACCAGAGGTCTCCGACATGATTCTCAACAGGAGTTCCGGTGAGAGCGATGCGAAATTCGGAAGCGATGCCGCGAGCGGCGCGCGCCTGCCTGGTTTCGGAATTTTTGATGTTTTGCGCTTCATCAAGAATGATTCCTGACCAATGAACCTTTGTCAGAGTCTCAAGGTCACGATGTAAGAGTCCGTAACTCGTGAGCGCTATGGCGTGCTTTGAGGCCTGTTCTTGAAATTCTCCTTCTTTCAATCGTTCCGTTCCGTGATGAACCATCACCGGGAGGTCCGGCGTGAAGCGTTGCGCCTCTCTCTGCCAGTTGCCGATGACGGATGTCGGGCAGACGATCAGGGACGGCTGGCGTCCCCCCTCTTCCCACTGTCGTTGAAGGAGCGCCAGAGTTTGCGCAGTTTTTCCCAGTCCCATGTCGTCTGCAAGGCAGGCTCCGAGTCCCCATTTGCGCAGAAAGTCCAGCCAACTGTAGCCCCGCTCCTGATAAGGTCGAAGCTTCCCTTTGAAAGCGGGGGATACCGGAGACTGCTCCGGAGGTTTTGTTCCATTGAGAGAATCGAGGAACTCCTCTACCCAGCCATTCGCCACAACGGACTGAATTTCCAGACCTGCGGGCGCGCTTCCAGCTCCCATCGAAAGTCGAACCAGATCCCGCAGGGTGACTTTTCCGGTCTTTTGATTCTTCCAGAACTTGATGGCGGTGGCGATTTCATCGGCGTCCAACTGCACCCACTGCCCTCGCATTCGCACAAGGGAGGACTTCTGCGCCGCCAACCGCTCCAACTCCTCTTGGGAAATCGTTTCGTGCCCGAGCGCAAGTTCCCAATTGAAATCCAACAGCGTCCCCATCGTTAGACCCGCTCCGCTTGTCAGCTTCGGCGAAGCGGCGCTTCCTCGTGCGCCCAGCCGAACCTTTGTTCCTTTGCGGGTCCACCAGGCAGGCAGGAGAACTCCGAATCCTGCTTGCTCAAGCAACCAGGCGATTTCAGTGAGAAACAGATGCGCATCCGGAGTCGAGAGGTCGTAGCCGCCGGGGGCGGCTGTTTTCAGGCTCTCCTCGATACGAAAGCTGATTTTGGAGGCGGAGCCGAGAGCGGAGAGGAGGTAGTCGCGAGACTTGAAGCCGCCGCGATCCAACAACTTCGCCTGTTCGCCTTTTGGCTTCCAGGCGCTTTCGACTGGGATGAGCAAGCTCGGGTCGTCGTTCGCCTGCAAGAGGTATCGCACATTCCAAACTGAATCTTCCGAATCGGGATCAAGAGGCTCTTCCAATCGGAAGCAGAGACGGAAAGGGGCGTTGAACGAGAGCGCGAGGGAACTTTTCCAGGAGTTTACCTGAGTTGCGAAAGTCTGAAGCTCTTTGGGGTCACCTGGCATCACGGCATCGGCGGCTGTGAGGGCGTGGAGCCACTGGTCGTGTAGGCTGGCGAACTCGAGTTTCGATTTCGGCGAACGTTTTTTTGCGACAATCTCCTGAGTTTGCGGCTTGTTTCGCACCAGATGATCCGTCACGAGAGCGAGGAACCGAGCGACCATCGCAAGGGCGGGAATTTCCGTGGGATACTTGGCAGTCAACGGGGTCAGGGCGCGACAGACGCTCGGCATCGCCTGCGCAAGCCTTGTCAGCGCGGCAGTATCGGCGGGAAACAGACAGGGATTCCAGAGTGCGCAGTATTCGCCGCCCGCAATTTCGACGCCGGGTAAAAACTGCTGTTTCGCTACCAGAGCGCCTGCGAACCGCAATATTGCGAACCAAAATTTCAACGATGCGCCGATGAGGACGCCCGGCGCGAGCGGATCGCGTCCTGCGGAGTTGCAGAGCAAAGCCGCTGACTGTTCCCAATTGAGCGCGAGGGAAGGGACTTGCCAGGGCGCGATCAGGAGTTCGCCGACTGTGAGTTCGGGCGTAGGAGAGATGAGCGGACTGGATGCCAGTGGCCCCTTCGCCCCGGTGGGCAACCAGACAAGAACATTTTGTTGTTGCGCGTCCGCTAGTTCAGGCATTTTCGCATGAGCGAGCGCCACGAGCAGGACGGAGATTTCCGCGCCGAATGGAAGAAGTGAAATTGAGTTTTTCTTCTGTTTCCGCGTTAGTCCCGGTTTGTCATCCTTATCCGGGAGAGACGCCTCCGCCCAGAGCGCCAGGCGGTTTCCGTCGAAACCGGCGTGCAAAATAATCATGTGAAACTCAGCCTCCGAAAAACGCATTCGATTTTGATGCGTTCTATTGCTGCTCTATTTCCGCTTTACGAAGGCTCTCTCCTTCTAAAAAAGTCGGGAGGGTTCAGATCAGGCAAGACATAAATGCAATAGAATCGATGCTCATGCAATCCTACGATACATTCAAAGCAATGGGAAAGTCGGATGTTCCGGCGAGGCGACGCTTCAGATCGATGATTTCTACCGAAACGTTGCGAATCGTCACGAAAGAGCAGCGCCATAAATTACGCGGCTCAATGGCGCTTTTTAGTCTCAGGAATAAATCCACGGACTCAGTGGCATAGTGTGCGAAGCATATTTTGCCACCGCGCTGCCACCGCACCCGCGTATGGAAGACGCTTGCTTTTTCTTGCCGGGGTTTTTCAACCCCCGGCGTAGCGAGGCGATTGAGAGCCTTGGCCAGAGCTTGACGCAATTCGTTAGGTTTTTGAAATCCCATGGTCTCTTCAGCGGTTCCGTTCCGAATCGGTTTCAATCTCAATCTCAATCTCAATCTCAATCTCAATCTCAATCTCAATCTCAATCTCAATCTCAATCTCAATCTCAATCTCAATCCTTAGTAATACTTTATGACGCGCTCAATCCAACATGATTGTTCACTGCTCTTGACGAAAAGTCGATATTGAGACAGAATAGCGGTTATGAACTCTTTTCAACGCGTATCCGTGATTCCGTCGACCTGCATATCGCTCAAAGCGCGTTTTATATTACTCGATTTCGCTTCGTCCTTCAAAAACAAGTTAATCCTATGAAACCAAAAACTCTCTTCATTTCAACTGTCGCGCTCCTCATTGGCGGAGTCAGCCTTGCCGGAGTCGCGCTGAAAACGGCGACGATGGGCAAGCAAGCCGACGGCGGCTTCATCGTCAGCACCGGCAGGCGCATCGAACCCGCCGCCCTGTCTTTCGACGGCCGCCCAATAGATATGGCATTGCATCCTTCCGGAGAGTTCTTCGCAGTTTTGGGTCAGGCGAGCATCTTCCTCGCCGAAAAGTCCGGAGTGATCGCAAACTCTGAAATCAAGCTTGACGCGGGAGCAGGGTTTCGCGGAGCGGTCTGGACTCCTGACGGAACGAAACTCTACGTCAGCGTTTCGAACGGATTCGTTCAAGAGGCGATTCTGGACGGACGAAAACTGATTGCAGGACGCAAAATTTCAATCAAACCGGAAGGCGATGCAGACAACCCGCGCCCTGGAGGGATGACGATCTCAAAAGACGGCAAAACTCTCTTTGCGGCTGCGATGGATAGAAACGCCATTGTGGAGATCGAACTAGCTAAGGCGAAAATCGTTCGTGAATATCCCGCCCAACAGTTCCCTTTCGAAGTAAAGCTGAGCAATGACGAAAAGACGCTTATCGTAAGCAATTGGGGCGGGCGCACTCCTGAAGACGAAGACGAGACAGGCGCGAGCGGAGATTCGGTGATCGTGATCGATTCGAAAGGGGGAGCTGCAACCGGAACCGTGAGTCTTATAAATAGGGATACAGGCGTCTCACGAAACATACGAACAGGACTTCATCCGACTTCGATCGCAGTAGATGGCGACACCGCTTACGTCGCGAACTCTGCAAGCGACGACATCTCGGTAATAGATGTTCCCGGCGTGAAATTGTCTCGGACCATCCCGCTGAAGTGGGGCAAGATGAACCTGCTCGGTTCCATGCCTTGCGCGCTCGCGATTCATGACAAAACTCTCTATGCTTGCAATGGAGGAGACAACGCCCTTTGCGAAATAGACCTGAAAACGGACGCAGTGAAAGGCTTTCGGCCTGCAGGATACTACCCGGTTTCAGTGGCTTTGAGCGCCGATGCGAAGACGGCTTTCGTCCTCAACACAAAGGGCAATGGGTCAGTCAGGCGCACGAGCAAAGGCGAAGACGGCAATGCGCACGATTTTCAGGGAAGCGTCTCGATTCTCGATTTGCAAAATGACCTGGCGAAGGCGACTGCTATCGTCGCGGAAGACAACGGTTGGAACAGAGACCGAACCGACCTGCACCCCAAACTCGCTGTCTACAACGGGAAAATCAAACATGTTCTCTTCATCATCAAAGAAAATAGAAGCTACGATCAAATTTTAGGCGATATGCCGCAGGGAAACGGCGATCCGAAATTGTGCGACCTGGGATTGAAGGTAACGCCGAATCAGCACGCTATCGCCGAACAGTTCACGCTCTTCGACAACGGATACGTTTCCGGGACGAACAGCGCGGACGGGCACAACTGGTCTACTCAAGCCGAGGCGAACGACTACCTGGAGCATTTTTATACGGGATACAGAACTTATCCGGATGACGGCGATTGCGCTATGGCGATCACTCCAACGGGCTGCCTGTGGGACGCTGCCCTGAAAAAAGGCAAGACTTTCCGCGATTACGGCGAATTTTGCGACGACGAACTGGCGGTATTCACCCCGACAGTTAAAAGTTGGATGGAGGTCTGGAAAGATCGACAGAGCGGAAAGCACAAGATTCATCCGCAGGTAAACACTCGACTCAAATCTCTTCGCCCTTACGTACATCCCCATTACGTCTACTGGCCCCTACTTCAGAGCGATCAGGCGCGGGCGGACATTTTTATTGGTGAGTACAAGCGATTCAGCAAGCAAGACAAAGTTCCGGATTTAACCATTCTCTCTCTTCCGAGCGATCATACGGAAGGACGCGATCCGAACTATCCCAAGCCTCAGTCTATGGTGGCTGACAACGATCTCGCCGTCGGGCGAATCGTCGAGGCTGTTTCGCATAGCCCGCAGTGGAAAGAGACCTGCATCTTTGTGATTGAAGACGACGCGCAGGCGGGATACGATCATGTCGACGGACACCGCACTGTGTACATGGCGATAAGTCCTTACACCCGTCGCAAATTCGTTGATCATACGCTCTACACGACGCTCTCAATGCTGAAATCCATCGAATTAATGCTTGGAATCGACCCAATGAACAAGTTCGACGCCCTGTCGCCGCCTCTCAAGGGTTGCTTCTCGGACACGCCCGACTTCACTCCCTTCAACGCCGTCCCGAATACGACTCTTATTGGCGAAATGAACCCGCCCGCTTCCGCGCAGTCCGGCAAAGAACTTTACTGGACGAAACGATCGCTCGCCCTCGATTGGAGCGGACCTGACCGCGCTGACCCGAAGGTATTGAACGAGGTTCTGTGGCATACTTTTCACGGTGTCGATGCAAAATATCCCGATGCGAAAGACAGCGAAAGAAGCGGAATGACTTTTGAGAAGGCAACACGATCAAGATAGCTTCGCAACCTCATTGAGAGGTATGATAGAGTACTGGAAAACGCAATTCGACCATAAAGGCGCTGTGAGACAAACGAGGGGACTGTTTTGAGAAGCGCGATAGACGATATTTTATACAAGCTGAGCGTCTTGATACGGGAAAACAGATTCGAAGAGTTGGGATCCGACACTCTTGAGATCAAGCCTATTCCTTCGGAAGGGGGACAGTGGCGCGAGAGATACAAAAGCGTGAACGCTTTTCTCAACACTCAAGGCGGAATTCTGATCTTAGGAATAAAGGAAGAAGGGCAAGGTTCGTCGCGTCGTTATGTCTTCACGGGTTATCAGGATCATGCCGAAAACAAGATTAAAGAGTTGCCAAATCAGTTCGAAGACCTTAATGGAAAAACCATCGCAATTGCGGATCGGTTTCCAAAGCCAGAACTTCGACAGTTTCTCACAGGAAGAATCGCGCTTGTTTACGTAGATGAGCTGGCAGTTGACAGCAAATATTGCTTTTATGATAAGATTGCATACAAGCGAGTTTTGACCGGCGATCACAGAATTAGCAATGATGAAATCGAACGACAAGAAGAGTTCAAACAGGAAATGTGGCGAATTCGAGAGTTGCAAATCGTTCCCAACGCCCATTTGGAAGATTTAGATTTGGATAAGTTGAATGACTTTATTCAACTTTTGAATCGCGCTACCAAGGTTGAGACTATCAAGCCAGATCTGATTGCAGCGACGCCCTTTTTGGAGCGAAAATTTTTCATGATCAAAGGATCCGTGACGACTTTAGGCGAACTGGTGTGCGGGCGCTATCCTGGCGACCGATTGGGGTTTAGAAGTCAATTGCACGGGTTTGTAGAAATGCCGGGAGAGATCGCCCTGGACAAGCAGGATTTTACCGACAACGTATTGTCATTGATGGAAAACGGTCTTTCTTTTGTTCTTCGAAATATTCAGGTAGGCGTCAGCAGCGCGCATGGCGGCGTTGCAACGCCGCAATATCCTGAGCAACTCCTGCGAGAGACGATCAATAACGCCTTAGCGCATCGGGATTATTCCATCAACCGACAGGTAATTGTCTCAATAAAACCGGGTGTCCATCTTTCGATCAGAAATCCGGGGACATTCGGTCGCAATCTGCTTATCGAAGTGAAAGACCACCCAGTGAGAGTTCTTCGGATTCTTCCTGAAGCGAAGCCTCGAAATCCTTTCCTTGCAAACGTGCTAAGGGTCTATCGCAAATGGGAAGGAACTGGAATTGGGATGGCAACGCTTGTCAACCTGAGCCTGCAAAACGAGATTGATTTGCCGTATTATCGTCTTTATCAAGATGAAGTGAGACTGTTCGTTTGCGCCGGGAATCTGTTGGACAATGAAATGGAGCTATTGTTTTCCTCCTTCGACGCCTATATTGGACTAAAGTTAAAAGGTTCCGCTATCAACACATCGCAAAAGTTG
>JAYVOT010001021.1:0-3198 GCA_043757795.1 Chthonomonadaceae bacterium
ACCGTCCGTGGTTTAATTTGGCTTTTACACCAATATTCTACTTCACAAACGATACAAGTCACTCCATCCCTGATTCAAAAATGGCTAAAGTCCAGTTAAACTGAGGTATCTGGAAAATGCAGGAGTCCTCACGCTCTTCGTTGAAAATACCGCATTAACGTTTTCCAGGAGCGAACTCTCTTAAATGGCCAAAATACAGTGCCCGAACTGCAAAGCAGTCAATCAGGACGTTGAACCCACGGATCCGTGTTGGCAATGCGAAGTCGTGCTGGATAGGCTCTCAGAAGCCCAGACCGCATTGGAAACTCCTCCCGATATCGGGCTTCCCATACAAGCAGTGGTTAAATCAAAAGACGAGGGAGTTCCAGTACCGGCTGTTTCACGACCGAAGCCGCTCGAAGTCAAGACTAAAACCTCAGGGACTCCAAATCGCGCCCTTGTTATCGGAATTCTTGCGATTGTAATCGTGATAATCGCAATTGCGGCATTTCTCATTAAAGGGAGATAGCGCGAACGGACTGACTTAAGCCTCCCTATACAGACGAGTCGACGCTCATGATGAAAACCCCTCCTACTGAAGACGCCATTTTATCCCTGCTATTCTCTCATTTCCCGAAAGCGAGAATCGGAGGGATTCGATTTGTCGGCAGGGGGTCTGTCAATGAAGTTTACGGGGCGAATGTCGATGGACGAGAGCTTGTTGTCAGGTTGGCGGACGTCCGCTACCGCTCCGGTGAGCATGAAAAAGAAGCGTGGTGCTTTGAGCGAGCGAGAACAGCCGGTATTCTCGGTCCCGAAACTATCGCACTCGGAAGCGATGACCAATATGTCTATATGATTCAAGAGTTTGTGAAGGGAGTGCGCGGAGACGACGGCACAGTAGATTCGCTGAAGCTATGGAACACGCTGGGACGGTACGCAAAAATGATTCATGGGATTGAAACAGCGGATTTTCCTGAACGAAATGGCGAGAACGACGACTGGGCTGAAGCTGAGTGGAAAAGGTTTCTTGCTTACGGGCTAGCTAGTCTGACGCCGGAGGACCGGCTCATCGAGTTGGGAGTCTATGCGCTCGAACAGCAAGACGGTATTCGCGCTATTTTCGAGGAAATTCTGTCTCATTCCTTCAAATTTAGCCTCGTTCATGACGATCTTTCAGAGAAGAACGTCATCATCTCCGCCGACGGCGTTGTGAGCCTGCTTGATTGGGGATGCGCCTGCGTTTCCGTCTCTCCGCATGTAGCGATGCTCAATATTCTTCGCTGGTTTCCTCCTGAGGACAGCAGATTCAAAGCCTTCCTCGTCGGCTATGAGTTCACTGAGGCGGAGTTCGCTTCGCTCTATCCTCAAATTCAAGATTACGCCCTCTTAAAATCTTTTGACCTCGTTCGTTGGGCGATTGACCGTCGCCCCGAAGAAATCGAAACCTATGCGGAAGACGCAAAAAGAACTTTGCAAGCTCGCTCGACCTCATCACTCGCCCTCTATCGAATCGAGAACGAATGAATTTCAATTGGATGTTCGTGCCGAACCTTTTTCTTGCGTTGGGCCTATTCGCGCTCGGAAGCAAGTTGGTATCGAGGGTGAATACGCGTCCGGCATTCCTGGCGATTTGGGCAGTTGCCGTAATCCTAGCGCTCCCGTCGCTCCTCTTCATCGCCTACTATCGGCATATGCTGGACACTGCGATCTGGTTTTACGCGCTTCGCTCCGCCCCCGGCTCCGAACTGCTCGCTTCAGGGATCGGGGTTCTGCTTGGCGTTCTGAACGGACTATCAAAGAAGACAGCGAAAGCGAAAGAACCGAAAATTTTGGTCGCTCTCTCCCCCGCTTTCCTGTTCATTCTTCTTGCAATCATCATTTTTCTCCCGTATTTGAAAATGGTCTTTATCCCAATGCAGAGCGGAATGCAAGATCGGTGGAGGGGCGAAATATGCATTCAAAGCTCCTCTTCCACATGCGGACCGGCGAGTGCCGCAACTCTCCTCAATCTATTCGGGACGCGGGTGACTGAACTAACGCTTGCGAAAGAGTCTTTTTCTTGCGGGAGCGGAACTGAAAACTGGTACCTCGTGCGCGCGTTGCGAAGGCGGGGCTTGAATGCGACCTACCTCCAACTTCCCTCTCAACCAGATCATTTGGAGTTCCCCGCAATCGCCGGAACGGAGTTGGGAGGCAAAGGCGGCGGCGGACACTTCATCGCAATTCTAGGCAAAGAGGGCGATCTGTATCGCATCGGAGATCCAATTTCCGGCGAGAAAAAACTGCCGTTGGAGCATTTAAAAAAGCTATTCTACTTCACCGGTTTTTTCATCAAACTTGAGAAGCGTTAATTGTGCCGACTCAATGGAAAAATAGAGAACTAGAGCATGACTAAAAATATCAGATTGTCACTCATTTTAACTCATGTTTCGCACTCCGGAGGACGAAATGTCCGGGTGTTGAAAACAACCGGTTCGTAAGGTTCAGGGTTTGGGCTTTCGGGGTTTGGAAGCGCTCTACGCTTAGCCGGGTATTGAAATAAAAACACCCGGCACAAATTTGAAAAGCTACTCTGCCCGATGTGACTATTCGCAACGTTGCAGTGAATAAAGACGCCTTCGGCGTTGCTCACGTCAGGAGGACTCCCATTCACTTGCCGGGTGTTTTCAACACACGGATTTATTGGTTGCGTAACATGAGCTATAAATTCCTAATGGCTCATACCCATTCAAGAGCTTCACATCAAAACAGCAGGCTCGTAGTCGGGCGTGATTTCATATCAAGACTTCAACCTCATTCGAGCCGTATCGCCAAATCCCCCTAATCCGGTCCGTACAAAACCGCCGCCTCCACCGCTTCCGGGAAGCTGGGGTAGGCATGCATTGTGGCGGAAATGGCGGAAACCGGGAGGCGATTCTGCATACAGAGCGCGACCTCGCCTAAGAGGCTGCTCGCTTCGTGCCCGATAATGTGAGCGCCGAGGATCTGTCCGTCTCGCGCATCCGCGATCAATTTGACGATCCCGCGCGAATCGCCGTGCAAGACAGCCCTATCAAGTTCGGCGAACGGGAACTCATAGAGGTCATAGGGGGTACCGGTCGCTTGCGTTTCTTTCTCCGTCAGTCCGATGCTCGCGATCTCCGGGTCGATGTAGGTGCAGCGCGGAATCACTCTGTAATCCACGGGAATCAGACGTTTTCCAAGCAGGTTGTTCGA
>JAYVOT010001022.1:0-3195 GCA_043757795.1 Chthonomonadaceae bacterium
GAACCTGCGAACCTGAGCGCTTGCGAATTTGTTTCGGATTTCTGTCGGGCAGGGTACAATAGGCAATATAAACTACAGTACTCTTCCGAAAGACCCGCAATGCACATTAGAGATATTTTTGAGAACCATCGAACCACTTTCAGCTTCGAGTTTTTCCCCCCGAAAGACGACGAAGCGAGCGAACTCCTCTACAAGTCCATTGGCGAATTGGAGGCGCTAAGCCCTTCATTCGTTTCCGTGACTTACGGGGCGGGCGGTTCGACGCGCCAGAGAACTCACGACCTCGTAGTGCGTCTCAAAGAAAACACGGATTGCGACCCCATCCCGCACCTTACTTGCGTGTGCCATTCCGAACACGAGATTCAGTCGATCCTCGAGCTTTACGCTAAGCATGGCATCTCAAACGTGCTGGCTCTCGGCGGCGACCCGCCAAAGTCGCTTGCCGACTATAACCGTAAAACCGATGCCTTTCAACATGCCGTCGATCTCGTAAAATACGTCCAGAAGTTCAATGACAGCGGACTGCACCCGGACAAAAGGGGGTTCGGAGTGGGGGTCGCCGGATTTCCGGAAGGCCATCCATCCACCCCCAACCGCTTGCTTGAGATCGATTATTTGAAAGCGAAGGCGGATGCGGGCGCTGACTACATCGTCACGCAACTCTTCTTCGACAACCGTGATTTCTACGATTTCAGGGAACGTTGCGAGCTTGCAGGCATCCGAGTTCCGATCATCGCCGGGATCATGCCGATCACTTCCAGCAAAGGACTTGAGAGAATGGCGGAATTGGCGCTAGGTTCTCGCTTTCCCGCTCGTCTCTTAAAGGCGATAGATCGTTGCGACGGCGACGAGAAATACGTTCGAAAAGTAGGAGTTCAGTGGGCGGCGGAGCAGTCTCGCGACCTCCTCGACAACAACGCGCGAGGCATCCATTTTTATACTCTCAACCGATCCTCCGCCACTCGCGAAGTCTATGCTAGTCTGGGCGTGAAGAACTCGCTGAGGTTGACGGCCGGAGCGTAGGTTCTGGAAATGAAATGAAAACCTCCTCTCTTATTCTGATCGCAGCGCTTTTCGCCATTGGCGTTCTTCTGGCATCGCTCGCACCAGGGTCTATCTGGTTTCTTCTTCCGACGTTTCTCCTTACAGGAGGGTTCGCCGCTTTCACGCATCGCAAAATTTGGCTTGTCTCCGCAGGAGTCGTTGCGATCGTACTCCTGGGCGTAGTCCGCCTTCAATCCGCCTCCCGCCTCGCTTCGAACGACCTCTCGTCAATGACGCCCTCTTATCTCACTCTGATCGGGACAGTCGCTTCCGATGTCGAGATCGTGAATCGCGCCAATTCTACCGATCCCAACAGCGCGCAATTCGTACTGAGCGTACAGGTTGCAGAGGTCTCAAATGAGGCGGGCGGAGTTATTGGACAACGCTTCCAAGTTTCAGACCGAGTTCTGACGCGCCTCTCTCTGCACTCCCCTGTGTCAAATCTTACGCTTCCTCTCGACAAAATCCCGTCCTATGGGGATGCAATTTCATTGCACGGTCGTCTTGAAGCGATGAAGGGAGCGCGAAACCCGGACGGCTTCGACTACCGCGAGTACTATGGCAGGCTTGGGATACGCTCGCTCATGAGCGTCAAAGCGCCGGAAAAGATGCAGATTCTTGAGCAAAACGGGAACGATGCCAACCCTGTTTTGAGCCTGCTCTATCCGCTTCGAAGGCGTCTGTTGCTAGCGCCGCGCAGCCGTCTCTCTGCGCAAGACGCAGTCGTGCTCAATGGAATTCTGTGGGGCGAAAAAGCGCTCTTGACTGGAAGTCTGCAAGACGCTTTCGCACAGACCGGAACCATACACATCCTCGCAACCGCAGGACTTCACGTAGGGATGCTCGCGCTTTTGCTTTTATGGTTTTTTCGCTCTTGCAGGTTGCCTTACCGCTCAATTCCTATTTGCACAATGTGCGTTTTATTGTGTTACGCCGCGCTTTCCGGCGGACGCCCTTCCGTTTCGCGCGCTGTCCTCGTCGCCTGCTTCTACCTATTTGGGGAGTGGATGCAGCGCGAACCGAAAGTCCTGAACGCACTTGCGTTCGCCGCATTGACGTTGCTCTTAATCGAGCCTCGCAATCTATTTGACTCCGGCTTTCAGCTCTCCTTTGCCACGACAATCACGATAGCGCTGCTGATGCCGATCATGAAGGAGGCGTTGCACAAGCATTTTCCCGTATTGCACATAAAAGGCGCTCCGGATGAACTCAACTTGAAATCGGTTTTCATCAAGATTTTGTGTCACGCCATCGACCTTGTGAACCTGTCCGTCCTCGCGCAACTTGGCTCCGCTCCTCTCATAGCGATGAGAATGCACTATGTGACTCTGATTTCGGTAGTCGCGAATTTAGCAGTCGTTCCGCTGGTATTTCTGGTTCTGGCGATAGGCTTTCCGGCGGTAATAATTTCGACCGCCTTCCCCTCGATTCCGAACCCGTTGTTCGGAATTCTTCATCCGATTTTGACGTTGATTGTGAACTCAGTACTACTCTTTTCAAAGACTCCGATGTCCGTCCTTTCAGTCGGAGTCGTACCGCCTGCTATTGTCATTTGCTTTTACGCCCTCCTGTGGGGAATGGCGTGGATCTATCGGAAAGAAGCTGTCAAAGCGGCTTAGAAATGGACTTTGAGATGCAAAAATGGGAGTATCTATTTGTTGAGGCAGACAAAGAACCGTCTGGACTCCTCACCCCGGAGGGCGATTGGAAGATCAGAGTCGTCAACTCCATCGAGCGAAAAGACTGGAAAGAAGGAGAAACAGTCGAAGTCTTCTGCAACCGGATGGGACAGTTAGGGTGGGAAATCGTCGGCGTCACGCACTATCCGCCTATGCGAACCATCATGAGTCGATTTCAAATCGTGCTGAAAAGAGGCGTCTCAGAGGGTTGAAAACGCGACTATGCCCCCATCCGCGATTGGCGATAAATTTAAGTTTATCTTGATATGAACTTTATGGATTCACGCGAGTTGCGCCCCCGACGCTAGAACTACGCCCTTAATTTTGGGTCGTGCCCCATAATTGGCAACGCCTGGGGAACGGTCGCACAAGAGAGGAAGAGCGCAGGCGATCACTTGCAATAGTATTAGAATCTCATGTTACGCAACCAACAAATGCATGCGTTGAAAACACCCGGCAAATGAATGAGATC
>JAYVOT010001023.1:0-3187 GCA_043757795.1 Chthonomonadaceae bacterium
AGCAACGCGATGTCGTCAAATGCGTTGGAAAGCTCGGCGCTGTATTCGGGCCAGATCCCGATCTTAGGAGGCGTCACATAGTTTTTGCTTTGCGCCAGCGTCGTGAAAAGTTTAATATAGGGATTCGGGTGTTTTGAGTAGAACTCATCGCTCGCCTTAGCAAGCGGGGAGTTTTTTCGTTGCAACAGACAGAGTTGCTCCATTCCCTTTTGGGATTGCAGAAACGCAATAAACTCGAACGCCTCTTTGGGGTGCTTTGCGCCCCGCGGGATCACGACGATGTCCTCATCGACAAATGCGGTATTCTCTCGATCGGGGCGATCCGCAGGGTAAGGAAAAGGAACCGCCGCCCAATCGAGAACGGGAGTTTGCATCTGCGGAGAGTATTTCGAGATATAATTGTACATCCAGACGCCCTGAATCTCCATCGCCACTTTGCCTGAAAGAAAGGCGTTTTGGGGAGAGGAGAAGTTGCCGAATCCGCTTTTGAACGTCTGAATTTCCGAGGCTCCGTACTTTTTGGACCAGGACTGTATCCACTCGAATGCGCGAATATTTTCCGGCGAATTGGCTGTGATGCCGTTTTTGCCGTCCCAAACTTTGCCGCCGAAGAAGTATCCCCAACCCCAGTTCCACCAACCCGGCTCAGCGGGCATGAAACCGGCTTTCAGGATGTGCCCGGCGCTGTCTTTCTTAGTCACTTTTTCGGCGATCTCGTTCATATCCTCAATGGTTTTGGGGACTTTATTGTCGTCGAGACCGGCGTCCCGAAGCATCTTTTTACTATAGTGAAGCGCTACCGAGGTAGGAGTAGTGGGAAGCGCGTAGACGTGGTTGTTGTAGTAACCGATGCTCCAATAAGAGGGAATGTAGTTCTCTTCTTTGATGCCGTATTCTTTGCAATAATCGTCGAGATTCAAGACGGCTGCGTCGTCGGCGTATTGCGCTACATTGTTGCCGTATAGGCCAGCGACATCCGGCGGATTGTCCCCGGCGATGGCGAGCAGGGTCTTCCTCTCGATACTGCTGACGGTTAGAAGATCGACGTGAATTTTGCTCTGGGATTTGTTGAAAGTATTGACGACATCGCGAATCGCGTCTCCCTCGAACTCAGTCCACTTCTCCCAATAGGTGATGTGAATGGGTCCAGGCTCCCGGTGCGGGGTAGTGAGATATTCGGTGTACCCAATCGTCGCGAGAACGCCCAATGCCAGCAACGGCAGGGCGAGAGTTTCGAGTTTCATAAAATGTGGTCTATTCGCCTTGTTTCGGAACGGGAATCGATTTCGTCATTATAGCATATGTTGGAGGCGCTATTTAAGAGGTTGCCCGACTTCTGCAGCCATGCGAAGATTATCCTCGCCCTGGGACTTGAAGAATCCAGATTCTTTGGACAGGATAGGGAGGATTGACAGGAGAAATACTAAAGCGGATTCAAGAAGCATTTAGCTCGCATTTGCCGTTGTCCCGTTGCTTTTATCTAAAGCTTCTTCTCTCCTCGCTGAACAACGTCAGGCGCAATCGAGTCGTGCGTGGCAAAAGAGATTTCCCGCTATCAACTCAAGTGCGTGCGTCGGTGGAACGCCCACCACTCATAACCGAGGACTCCGAGCGCGATAAGAGCGAGCAAAGGCAATAACTCCATGTTGTCAGCGACTTTTCTGCCCGAAATCGCTTCGGGGTTGTCTGTGATTGAGAGGGATTTGTGCGGAGTCGTGTCCGACTCGCTTGCGCTTGCAAGGTTCGCGGCGAAGGGATAGCTGAACCCTTTGCCCTCGACGGAATAGACGCCAACCTCATTAGCATCGTCAAAAACAGTTCCGCCCTTTTCACTTACCCGCAACTCCTGCTTCGATCCGTCCGGCTTCGTAATAGTCACGCGATCCGTTCCGGGAGGCGCGGGGATCATCACCGCTTCTCCGGTACGGGCTTGCCCGCTCTCGCTGTCGTCGTTTCCGGTTCCCAACCAACGTACGGAGTTCGCGATGAAGATGGGGAAACCGATTCGCAGAGGAAACATGGATTCGTTGATGGTGAAGGAGACGAATTCCGCTCTCATCTTGTTCTTCTCGCCTGCAACCACCATCGAACCCGAATCCCCGACCGCGATCTCTTTGCCCCAACCGAGCGGCGTCGCTTTCAGCGAAGAGCCGAAGCGCTCCTGAGTCAGGTCGAAATATCGCATCACGGGATGGTCTCTCTCAACGTCCGCCGCCGCGACATTTTCCATGCTGCCTGAAATCTTTACCGGCGATTGATCGCTTGTGCAGTGCAAAAACAGATAGTTGCCTTCCGGAAGTTTCGCAGGAGCGCTGTCGTTGAAGATGACTACATCGTAGTTTTTGCCACTGGAAAGCGTCTCCGATTTTGAAAGCTCGATGCTCGGATCCACCTTAAGAGCGTTTTCGAGAAAGAGATTTTCTTTGCCGACGAGCAGCGCTTTGAGGGTTTTGCGGGGTTTCAAAATGAGCGCAGCCTGATTGTCCGCCGCAAGATCGTCTTTCACATCCAATTTGACATGCATCTTTACCGGTTTTTCAGGCTCCGGAATGTCATAGGGTTGGGTGTCTTCTTCGTTCGGTTTCAACGTGATCTCATGCGCATCCACCAGATTCTCTTCCGCGTAGATCTCTTCATTGAATTTTTTGGTCTCGCTCGAATAGTTGTGCGTCACCACGAGCAACTGATCCGTTTTATCTGCGCCGAGGTTGCGCCGAAAGTCAACTGCGGTGATGCCGACGTTGTTTTGCCGAATGCCCACAGGATAGTACGCAACGTGCGTTTTGCCCAGATTCAAGTTCGTGAGCGCATACTGCAGAGTTCCATCCGACGCGGCCCCTACTCCCTGCGACTCAAAACCGCCGTCAGAAATCAACTCAATGTCCCCGTTGTCGCCGTTGTTTCGGGAAGCGACGAGGTCGGCGGCAAGGTTGAGCGAGTCCCGCATATTCGTTGGAGTCTCCTGCAATGCGAGACCGTCGATAGCTCTGTCCAACTCCGAACCCTCTTTTGAGAATCCTGTCACTGCTCTCGGACGGGAAGATGCGGAGAGAATCATTACGAGGTCGCCCGGTTTCCGCTGTCGCACCAGGTCATGCGCTTTCTTTTTCGCAACCTCAAGGCGCGACGGATTGACATCCGTCGATCCCATCGATGCGGAAGTATCGACGATGATGACCATGTTGCG
>JAYVOT010001024.1:0-11887 GCA_043757795.1 Chthonomonadaceae bacterium
AATGAAGCATAAGATCGTCAATCCGCCGCATCCTGAAAGAAACGCTGTTTTTCGTGATAGTTTCATTTTCTCACCTGCTCGCCAATCTTTCGTTTGAAACATGATTAAACGGATAAGATGAATATCTGTGAAAATCATCCCAAATTGGCAGTTCGCCTTAACTTTTCGACGCGGGTAAATCTCTTGCAACTGCAATCAGAGTGAAACCAAAAATACGTTTAATAAAGGTTCAAAAACCTTAAGGATCAGAAGTCCCGACCCCCATCAACGTATACAGGACGGCCATGCGAACTGCGACGCCGTTGGTGACCTGCTCCTCGATAGCGCTGCGAATGCCGAATGCGCCATCTGCGACTTCGGCGGAGATTTCAACGCCTCGGTTCATCGGGCCAGGATGAAGGACAAGCGCATCAGGTTTTGCGTACTTCAGACTTGCGACGGAGACCCCGAAGAGCCGGGAATACTCTCGCAAGGAGGGGAGCATTCCTTTCTCCATGCGTTCCGTTTGCAAGCGAAGGACGTTCACTACGTCCGCGCCTTCCAACCCAGCTTTCAAATTGTCGAAAATCTTCACAGGCAGTCGTTCCGCCTCGTTGGGAAGCAGGGTGCGCGGTCCGATCAGCCGGACGTTCGCGCCCATTTTCGCCAGCCCCCACACATTGGAACGCGCGACCCGGCTGTGAAGAATGTCTCCGACTATCGCGACCTCCAACCCCTTCAAATCGCCCTTGCTTTGCCGGATCGTAAGAATATCGAGCAGCCCTTGCGTCGGGTGTTCGTGCCTGCCGTCTCCCGCGTTCACTATAGGGATGTTCAGTTTTTGAGCGGCGAACTCCGCCGCTCCGGACACCGGATGTCGCATCACGATGCAGTCCGCTTTTAAGGCTTGCAGGGTAAGGAGCGTGTCTTTGAGGCTCTCCCCCTTCGCGACGGAGGACTGCGCGACGGCGATATTGATGGCTTCCGCGCTCATGATCTTCGCCGCCATCTCAAAGGAGGTTCGAGTGCGCGTGGAGTTTTCATAGAAGAGGGTTATCATCGCGCGTCCGCGAAGAGTCGGCGTTTTTTTGATGGGGCGAGCCAATATCTCTTTGAAGGCAGTGGCTGTGTCCAGCAGATACCGGATGTCCGTCTCCGAGGTTTCGCGCAAGGCGAGCAGATGTCTCATAATCTTCCTGACCTCTCCCGCTTTGAGATAGTCACCCCGTCCTCGCCATCCTCTTCTTGTAGGAAGACGGTCACGTGTTCGTTCCGGGCGGTGGGCACGTTTTTGCCTACGAAATCGGGTCGAATCGGAAGCTCCCTATGTCCCCGATCCAGCAAAACGGCGAGTTGAATGACGGAGGGGCGCCCCAGATCAAGAATCGCCGAGATCGCCGCGCGAACGCTTCTTCCGGTGAAGAGAACGTCGTCCACGACAATGACTTTCTTTGCGTTTACGTCGAATGGAATAGAGGTCGGTTCGACGTTGATTCTTCCTGCGGGGTGGGAGCCGTAGTCGTCGCGATAGAGGGAGATGTCCAAGCTGCCCACCGGCGCTTCAGTCCCCTCTATCTGTCGCAGTAGGGCGGCAAGACGTCTTGCAAGCGGAACCCCGCGAGACAATATTCCGACAAGGACGATCTTTTCGACGCCCTGATTCTTCTCGACGATCTCGTGCGCGATGCGTGTGAGGGCGCGACGAATGTCGTCGCGATCCATCACCTGAACCCCGACCTCGTCTGCAGCAGTCGTGTTTTTTACATTTGTCATGCCAGCTAAAATCTCCATGCGCCTGATAAAACAAAAACGCCCCTACACGGGCTCCAAGAAAGGAGTCAAGTGAGAGGCGCAGGCGTAGCAGGGCAAGATCGGTACAAGAAACTGCGTTCTTTGTCTTCGTAATCTCCCGCTATTTTCGCCCTTTGCCAGCCTCTCCGGACCCGCTTAAAAGGACTAATTCTTATAATTGAATTCTAACACATTCTAGTCGAGTTTGTCAATGCGGAACTTACGAATGTTGATCTGAAGAAAAGAAACTCATTTAGAGGAAAATTAGCGGGTGTGACAACAGATTTGCTGTTAATCTTATTTCTCGTTTTGAATCTTGTAAAGTTCGAAGCTTGGTGATTGCAATTATGAATAACTTTACCACTGTGAATATTCAACTTGGATTTAGAATAATATTAGCGATCTTGGCTAATTCTTCTTTGAGTTTTTTGAATGGTTTACTCGTCAACAACTCATCTGCATAAATCTTTGCGTGGGCAAGGTTGCCTTCGAGTGGATCCGGTTTTATGTCAATCGTATACTTATGCTTTATAGTTTTGCCATTTTCACTCCTCATTACTACATTTTGTATGTTGCGAATTTCCTGAGCTGATAGTGAAGCAATGCCATCGGTAGCATCTCTCCTGGAGTATTCGGGGTTGTTGTTGCAATAATTTGCGCGATCAACAGAAGGCTCTTTTTCAGGGTCAAGAAATGCATTTTCACTGCATTGGCAAACACCGTCAACTAGCTTCGCATATTCCGCTCTGATACATCTATAGAGCATTTCATCCGCACTTACTTTATCAAAACTCATTTCCAGCCAGCCATCTCCAGACTTGTTTGCGTTCAGCAATAGTGTTTACGGATGCATCATCAATGGAGTCATCTAATCGAGGTCCCCAGCGTTTAACAGCCTCTTTTGAAACATCCCCTATCCTAATCGTTAATTTACGATCCTTTTTCCACCACTCGAAGACTATTTCTCCCTCCTCATTTGAACTTATGAGGGGATCAAACCAGAGGTTGGAGACTTTTCTCGCGTCTGAGTACATGTATGCAATCCAAATCAACGCTTCAGAAGTGGTATTGTAGTTTGGTGGAGGAATATCTCCGCATTTGACAGCATAGAATGTGTCCAGAGATTTAATTCGACCAAAAATACTGCTCAAAAGTTGGTCTTTGGCATTATCAGACAGCAAAGTAGCTAGCGGAGTGTGATTAACTTTCTGTACTCTATAGTCTTCAGTAAAGATTGAGTATTGTGGTAGCATTGCAACTGGAGTTGGTGTCATTTGAACAGCCTCCTTGTCTCGTCTGTAATAAAACTTTCGAAAGCATCATTTTTTCTTTCTCGCAAAAGTCCTATGAATTCCCATGCGGATGCTTGATTAGTATTCCAGCCTTGCTCGCTAAAAACATCAATGTCCAAAAGAATTGACAGACAATTGTCTTTTGGGGGCGGAACCACTGCTTGATTTATCACAAGTGATCCGTTTATGTCTGTTTGGGGAATAATGACTTGTAATACCGAATGTTTGATTGTACAAAACTTTAAAGCTACAACATTAGGGATTTGCGGGTATAAGGTGAAATATTTTCCAATTTCAATTGGTTCATTAGAAGTTGATTCAATGTCGATTTTGTTTATGTATCTTACTGCAAGTCGTTGAATAGACGTAGGTTTAATCACGTTCCAATAACCTTCCCACAACGATTTGGCTTCCTTCTGGAACTCGTCCCAACCGTTGTAAGGATGCATCCAACTTAAAGTGAAACTATCCGGTCTAAGTTGCAACACACGTTTAGAATCAGTTTCCGTTTCAACACGACATCCCACTTCCTCATAGGTTGTTTCATTTTTGATAATGTTGTCAGGAGTTAGTGAAACTACAGTATTGCTTTCCCATATTTTCTCAAGTTTAGAGTATGACTCTTCAATCGATTTACCATACTTTTCTATGTCTTGAAGGCTACATGGGTCATTAACAGATACTTGAATGTTGATAATCGCTTCTTGTATTGGCGCTTTTCCATATTTCCGGTCAGGCATATTTTTGTTCCAATTCATATCAAAGTTCGTCAAATCAATGAAAGACGATACAAGATTGCCAAGTGTAATAACCAATCATTATGATCGCTTAAATACAAATATATTCTACTTGATTTGAGACATAGCGTCTAGGGGCTAATCAAAAAATAAGTAGATAAGAGAAAAACCGGCGCCTTTGATCCGAAGTCAATCTCATGCAACCGAGCGTTTCTATATTGAGCGACGAATGTCGTCGCGATCCATCTAGTCGAGTTTGTCAATGCGATTCTAGACAATTGGGATTATTGCCTTAGAAAGCGCCCTCTATATAATGACGCCGCTTCTCCGCAATCGCCCAATCACATATTCGCGATCAACGCCGTTTTCTTCTACGAACTGCGAAATGAGGTGATCGCTAAAATGATTTTTCACAACGAATCTCTTCCACGCTCTCTTCAAGATGAGGTGGTTGTGAGCGAATTCATCCGCTTCCGCCTCTTTTTGTTCCTTTCCTACTCCCACCTCAAAATCCACGAACCGCTCTTTTTTACTGTGAAGAAAGAGGTGCGCAACCTCATGAAAGAAGGTGAACCAAATGTCCCCTTCTAAGTACAGTCTCGTACTCAATTGAACTAGGGGTTTTTTCGGCGTCTGCCAACGCGCCGCGCCGCACGGTTTAGCATCCTGTTCATCCGGTAGTTCCGGTACGAAAACCACGGCAACGCCGCATTCGGCACAGAGCCTTTGCAACTCAAGCACAAGGGAAGAAGCGGAATCGATGTCGCGAGTCAGGGTGCGCAAACAAGGCAACAGCTTGTAAAACTTTCGCTCTTCGAATGGCAAACAGTCGATCTTCCGAGCTTCCAGTTCGCCTTTGCGAAGCCATGCGACTACGGATGCAGTGATGCGCCATGTTGCAGACGATTCGTAAGCGAAGGTTTGATTGCCCCCGTAAATTTTCTTGTACGCTTCCGGCGTCGCAACTCCGTAGAAACTGAGGGTTTCCCGAACTTGATCCGCTTTCGTCAATCGCTTCTCAATCCAGTTGGCGGACGCCATCTCTTTGATAGGCGCATCCTTCAATAGATCAACATTTCGGGCAAGGAGTTTCTCCTCATTTTTTCTAGCTAAGAACTCTTGATAATGTCGATCTCTATTGTTCCAGAAGCGTGCAGGGATTCCCAGTACTCTTTCCAGTTGCATTGCGGTCTCTGAGGTAATGGCTGCTTTGCCTTTAATTATCTCATTGATTGTCTTGAGAGAACGTCCGGTGCGCTCCGCCAATTCGTTCTGAGAAATACCGTAAAGCTCAATCGTCTCCAGTAGCGTATCTCCCGGAGGAGACACGGTATCAGGAAAATATTCGTTTTCAACTATTTTAGCCATGAGTATCCGCCACCTCTATAATCCTCACTGCAGTCACTTTGCTCCAGTCGGGACCTCCATCGATTTTCAACGGGATAGGTTCATCTGCAGGTTCGAAAAGTAGCCGATACGGATGATCCAAATCAATTGAAAGGCGTCCGTCGCGGTCTCCGGTCAATTCGTGACAACGATGTCCGGACAAGAGACGAATGTCCTCTAAAACTTCGGCGCCGCGCAGGTCGTCAAGCCGACGTTGGATCAGCGCAGCACGTCGCGGACCGTAGCGCCTTATTCGGAGTTTATCGTCATTTACCTCTTTTTTCAGCTTTGACGTTCCGAAGGTTATTTCCATGGGCCTTAATCGGTCCTCTATTTTCCTACCAATATTTTAACCTAAAAGGTTAATAAAGTCAATGAAAAATCCCTTCTCTGATATTTGAAGGGATTGAGACAAACGCAAAACTTTATAAGGCGACTTGCAACCGCTAGTGATTCGTCGCGTGTTGTTTCGCGTGATAGGACTGATGCAGGGATTTGAAGGCGAACTTCGGGAGCAACGCGCTCATGAGGAGGCGGATCGTTCGGGGTTGTGCGGGCTTCAGTTTGAGAGATTCCACGAAGTGTTTTCGGGCGTCGCCTGTCTCATACAGCAAAAGATGTCGATAGCCGATCCACTCGTGCGCTTCGGCGAGAACCTCTTTAATAAGTTTGTCCGACAGATGGATGTTCGCGCGATTCTCGGCAAGCTCGCGCTCTACCACGAAAAGGAACCACTTTGCGATCGCGAGGTGCGAAGAGGGGCGCGTCAACTGATCCGACCTGCCGACCATGTAGGTCATCGTGGGGATGTCGATGAAGCCGACAGGACCCGCTTTGCACACGCGCAAATGAAAATCGAAGTCTTCTCCGGTAGGCTTGAATCGTTCGTCGAAACCTCCTACCGCCTCCATCCTGTCACGGCGCATCATCGAAGTGGAAGTGTGAACCATATTTCCGGTTACCATCGGCGAATAGACGTCGCCGGTTCGGAACTGCAATTGATCCGGTGTATTGTCCGCTTTGATAGACTGCATCAAATAGGGAACAATAGACTCAAGAGAGTGTTTCTGTGAGAAGAGACGCTCCATCGAGAACCATTTATAAGAGCTGTACATCGTCCGAATATGCCGCCGATCAAAGACCTCGCCGTCTTCGTTCGCCGCCTGCATGTCCGTCCATGTCATGCCGACTTCCGGGACGCGCTCCATGCAGGCGACCTGAAGTTGTACTTTCCACGGTTCCCACAGGTCATCCGAGTCTAGTAAGGCGACGTAATCCCCCTGAGAGAGATGCATGCCGTGATTTCTCGCCGCCGCAACTCCTTCGTTCTCTTGAAAGATGTATTTGACGCGCTTGTCCGCTTTCGCGAGACGCTTGACGATAGCGCCGGTTTCATCTTTCGAGCCATCGTCGACAACGAGGATCTCTATCTCCTGATGCGTCTGAGCGAGGGCGCTTTGAAGCGTCTTGGGCAAGCAGTAAGCTCGATCGTATGTAGGAACGATGATACTGACAAGCGGTTTTTTCATAATTGTGACTCCCTTTACGGATAATAGGGGGCAGGCGGTTCGGGATTCCTGGTGAGAGGAATTGATGCCTGATTTCCGTGTCGATTGCGGACTCCTGAATCAGTGACGCATTATGCCTTCAGGTTAGTTCTGCATAATACAACTCATTTCGATTCTGAAAACGTCTTGTCGCTGGTATTTTGCGCCGAAAAGCGTTGACGAAAGAGATCTCGCCCCTTCAGAGCCACTCGCTTTGCAACATTGGAGACAAGACTGACGTTTGTACGCAAGGTCGGGCGCGTGAGTTCGAGCGAGAAATTTCCCGCTTCGCTTGTGGAATACTGTTGCTTATATCGCATCGTCCCGCTCATGTGATCGTAGGAGACAATTCCCTGAGCTGCTAGCCGCTCCTTTAAAAGCAAGTGGAGCGTGATTCCGGGACTCTTGATTCGCTCATCGTCGAACTTCGCCCCTGCCACGTAGGAATCGAATTTCTTTCCGGCGATGTAACCCAACATCACGGAAACAGTCTCGTTTTCGACAACCATTCGAGCGATAATCGCCTCTTTTCGAGCTAGTAATCGGCTGATAAGCAAGCGATGAAACTCCGTGAAACGAGGCGCTGAGAAGCATCCCGGCTTTCCTTCTTCAATCCATCGCGCTTGATGCAATACGATCAACTGCTCGAACATCTCGTTCGCCTCTTGCTGAGTCTCCGCCACTTGAAAAGAGGCTCCGTCTCGAATTGCGCCTCGCGTGCGTTTTCTTGCAAGTCCCCTGCTGTTTGAAGAAAGAAGCGCTAGATAGCCCTCAAAACCCTCTTCAAGATTTACCAGGAAACTGGGGCCAAGTTCCGAATCTTTCGCACCCAACCCGCCCTCGAAAACGTCCGTCCTCCACTGTGAAAGAGCGGAATTTACTGATATAGGAGAGAGGTGAAGCTCGTCCCACTCATTCACAGTCGGCTGTAAGAGCGCGTCTCGGAGCAGGTCTAAACAGGGGTCTCTGTCTTCCGGCAAATAGAGCAAGTCTAAGTTTTCCGCGCAAACCTCCTCAAACTCCGCTTCTCCGGTGGAGAGAAAACAGAGTCTTCGAGAGCCGAGCGGAGAGTTTTGACTGCGACGGAGATAGAGGGGCAGAACTCCGACAACGCGACCGTTTTTGCGAATGACATGAAGACGCAACCCTTCGTCCTCTACGTTTCTCATACCGTAGAGTTCTCCGAAGAGGCTCCACCATGTGCGAGTCCACTCCCAACCCAATGGCGGAGACGCGGTTGGGCAAAGGGCGTAGACATGCCTCCACTCCTGTTCAAGGGGCGTCCATTGAGCTTCGTTCCTCACAATTTCGAGCGTGTATTCCGGCTTCGTCGACTCCTCAGGAAGCGGTCGCGCCAGTACTTCATCAATCATTAGGTTAGTTTTTTCCTTCAGTGATGGCGATCCCGTTCTTCAACGGGAGTTTTCTTCGCAAGTTCAAAACAGGAGACGGAACGAAGGTGGCAAGCCACCAGAAAAGTCGATTTGGAGTGAACCGATCTTTTAAGGCGCTGGACAATAGGAGTCTTGCCGATTCCTGCTTACGATGATAGAGCAAGTATCTTCCCATTTCTCCATACAGCCTCATTCGTTTCGTCTGGACTTTCTCCGCAGGAAGCGACAGGCGATCAGCGATATTGTCTAGATTTGCAAACTCCGCCGCAATCGCCCGATCCAACTGACTTGAAAGATGACCGGGTGCGCAACGGTACTCCACCAAATCTTCATGATGGGTGACGATTTTCCAACCGGCAAAAGAGACGCGCAACCACAGATTATAATCCTCAACTGCGATGAGGGCGCGATCTTCATCGACGCCGCCAACCTCTTCAAACGCTTTTTTCCGAATGAGAACGGAAGAGTTCGCTACGCAGTTTTTCGTCCAAAGTCGCTCGAAGTCGATGTAGGTCGGCGGTTGCGAGACCTCTTTGGGAGACCATGCCTGCACGATTCCGATGGTTTCGTCTTTCGTGTACGGAATCTGTTTCTCGAGTTTTTCGAGCTTCCAGATGTCGTCAGCGTCCAGAAGCGCAATCCAGTCGCCGGAAGCCAGCTTCACGCCGTGATTTCTCGCCGCGCCGGGACCTCCATTGACCTGCGACACAAGTCTCACTTTGCCTTTATAGCGTTCAGCGAGCTTCAAAACCGTCTCCGCCGTGTTGTCGCTGGAGCCGTCGTCTACCACGATCAACTCTTCGACCGGAAAGGTTTGCGACATGACGCTCTCAATCGCAAGGTGAACGTACTTTGCGGCATTGTATGCCGGAATGACGGCTGTAATTCGGGGCTGCATCATCGACTTGCCTCCTGATAGTTCGAGGTTTCTTGCCTGGAAGCGGCGGGTTTGCAAACCTCTCCATACATTTCGCAGATTTTCTCCACGACCACCGGCTCAGAGAAATTTTCGAGGGCATGCGCTCGCGCCGCTTTTGAATACCGGTTGCGTAGCTCAGGATCGGTCAAAAGCATAAACTGTTTGCTGAGCCCTCCCGCTGTGTCGATATTCGTAAGCGGACCCGCCGGTTTCGCCATCCATTGCATCGTGGGAGTGTCGTTGCAGGCGATCGGCAGTCCGCAAGAGAGGGCTTCGAGCATGGCTATCGGCATCATCTCGTGGGAAGAAGCAAGCGTAAAAACGTCTGCGAGGCGATAGAGGCTCATCACTTTCTCGCGCTTCAAACTTTCTAAAAAGAGGACTTTCGAACCAAGCAGACGTTTCCCAAGTTCGAGTATCTCGTCCGTCTCAGGCTCGCGCGCTCCGGCGACGACGAGCGTCGTCGGTTTGCCATAGCTCTGAGCGAAATCAGCGAACTCGCGAATAAGCAGATCGACTCGCTTATGATGTTTTTTCAGGGCGGCGACGCTCAGAACGACGTGGTGATCCTCCGGGATTCCCCACTCTTTTCTTGCCTCGCTGCGCTCTTGCGGGGTCGCGGGAGTGAAACGTTCGGTTTTCACGAAGTTGGGAATAGCGAATGTTTTCTGTTTTGCAGGCTGAAGCGCTTTCCAATCATCGAGATAATTCGGGGCGAGATGTTGCAGGTTGGAAAGTTTTTGCAAAAATTCGGTCGACTCCTCTGTGCCGTTTGCAAGAATGACTTTCGGCTTCGAAAGCCCCGCCCGATTCAAAATCTCCATCATGTAGGCGATCCAGGGGTCTTGAACGTGCAAAACATCGTACTCATTGCGAATTTTGGGGAAGAGCTTGAGGACGAAGGTTGTCTGCTCGATCTGATAACCCGAGCCGAATCCGTATCTCCAACCTCCGATTTTCCGGAAAAGACGAACTGTTTTCTCCAGCTTCGGATCGAGGCGGCGTGCGCAGGGGAGCACGTATTGCCAATCCGCATCGACTGGGTTCGTCTCGTTGCCGCCCTGAAAAAGGCTCACGTCACGGTCGTCGCGTTTGAGCGCGCGAGCCAGATCGGCAGCCCAAGTTTCCACTCCTCGGCTGATTACTCCTAGACCGCTGCAAGCGATCGCGATTTTGATTGTTTGTTTGCGGGACATCATTTACTTCTTGTACTTCTTTGATAAATCAGATTGGAACGCGATGTTTTGACTTCCCTGTCTCTGGTTTCTTACTGTAAGCAAGTGCGATTCATAAGTAGTATGTGCAATTGAAGCGCCAATCTCCTTGATTTGCAAATAATTGTCGTTTTTCCGGCAAGGTTGCGGGAAGATGTCGGCGCAGGCGTGACTTGCATTCGAAATATCAATTAGATTTCAAAAGTCAATTGGAACGTCGGAAGCTCACTGAGCGTCCTAATTGGGTTAAGGCGACAAGCAGAGCCGAGACGCTTTGCAACCTCCGCACCTGTTCATTTCACCGGATGACATTGTCACAAGCTGTAGGAGAATATTCTTAAACATCTTTCAAGAGCTTCAACGATTTGCATTTAGTTTCCAGGCGGGGCGCAGAGCTAGAGGCTCCCTATATTAAATTCAACGGAGGGCGCACATCCATGTTGGTAGAAATTAAAGAGTTGCACGGATTCAAGATACATGCGAGTGACGGAGAGATCGGTAGAGTAGACGATATCCTCTTCGACGACGAGCATTGGACAGTACGATATCTGGTTGTGAATACAGGCGGTTGGCTTTCCGACCGGAAAGTTTTGATCTCTCCCATTTCTTTCGGAGGTTTGGTCTGGGACCAGCGGATAATCAATCTCAAACTCACTCGGGAGCAGATCGAGAACAGTCCGGGCGTTGAAACGGATGAGCCGGTTTCGCGTCAGTGGGAGAGGAACTTTTATCGCTACTATTCCCTGCCCTCCTACTGGGGCGGCATGGGAGTTTGGGGCGCAAACTGGTATCCCGCCGATCTCTTCGCACAGCCTGTTGCCGCCTCAAATGAATTGGTTGCGGCAGACGAACGAGAGCCCCACGAAGGGGATCCTTGCCTGCGCAGCGCGAAGGAAGTGAGCGGATACGGCATCTCCGCCAAAGACGGACATATCGGACATATTAAGGATTTCATCGTAAATGACGAAACATGGCGAATAGATTATCTTGAAGCGGACACGCAAGACTGGTTGCCTGGCAAAAAAGTAGCGCTGCCCCCGAATTGGATCGAGTCGGTGAGTTGGCCCGAGAGAAGCGTGACAGTGAACGTTACTCGCGATCAGGTGGAGAACGCCCCTGAGTGGGAACACGGACAGGCGGTCAGCAAGGATTTCGAAGAGCGATTTTACAATCACTATGGGAAAGATCGGCCCTCTGCAAGAACGCGTCTAAACGCTGAAGCTCTGGAAAAGTCTGAGCGAGTGACTGAGAGGTTGAGTCTGAGCGGTTTGCAAGATCAGGGCGAGTCGGTCGAAAAAAACGCAGTCGTCGCTATTTATGACACGCACGACGAGGCGGAGGCGAGTATCCGCAAACTCCAGAAGATGGGCTTTGAGATGAGTAAGCTCTCCATAGTAGGCAAAGATTATCATACCTCTGAAAACGTCGTAGGCTACTACAATACCGGCGACCGAATGAAGTCGTGGGGTGCGACCGGCGCTTTCTGGGGCGGGATCTGGAGCTTGATGTTTGGTTCCGCTTTTTTCCTCATTCCCGGCATCGGTCCGATATTGGCTGCCGGGCCAGTCGTTGTCTGGATCGTCGGAGCGTTGGAAAGCGCCGTCGTAGTCGGCGGGCTGAGCGCGTTG
>JAYVOT010001025.1:0-3176 GCA_043757795.1 Chthonomonadaceae bacterium
GAAAATTCACAGACGAATCGAAATCAATTTGGAATGAATTGAAAACCGTTTTCGGAAAAATTCAGGGAGATGGCAAGAGAGTTAAATGCGCCTATTGTGAAAGACTGCTCTATATTGGCAAAAAAGGCAAACCGGACGGAGACATCAACCACTTTCGCCCGAAGAGCAAATTTCACCAACTCGTCTATTCGCCTCGAAATTTCGTGTTGTCTTGCAGAATATGCAATCAGGATTTCAAACGAGACGCTTTCCGATCACTGAAGTGCAATTCTCAGGAAATTCCGGGAACGAATCTGCTTTGCTCATTCACCCGCTTGACCCTAACGAGCCGAAATTGGAAGAGGTAATAGGTTTTGACGGGATTATCTTGGAGACGCACGATACTGCGAACGACTTTAATCGCCTTCGTGGAGCGAAAATAATAGAACTGTTCCAGCTGAATGAAAGAGATGATCTACGAAATGAGCGCGTTAAAATAATACGACACATTTTTCTCGCTAAATGCGCTCCAGAGAATAATCCAGTCGCTATCCTGGCATTGCAATCAGTAATCGATCAATTTGAAGGTCATTCAAACTGCGCTCGATGTTACATTCAACTTTGGAACAACGACCCTGAAAAAGCAAAGGAGATTGGCGAATTGGCAAACTCCTGAATGTAAATTCGCTATAGGACTCCTATAGCGAATGAGATAGCGAATTTGACATCCGCGACCTTTCAGAAGTCCTGAACAAGCTTCACATCCAAAGGCTTGCCTGATGCGCCGGGCGTCACTTGTTTGAAAACGAAGAGCGTGTAGGCGTGGTTGGAAGTCAGAGACACTGCGGAAGTATTTGTTGCAGTCGTCAAGATGCCATTCGCGCTGTTTCGAATAGTGAGGTTGAGGGGAGAGTTCGTGACGATGCCGCCATCGTAATGAGACCCTACAAAGCCTGTTCCGACTGCATAGGGCACATTCGAAACTCCAATAGCATCGGTTCCGTTCAGCAAGGCGCCATTGCTGAAGAGCGAAATATTTCCGGCATCCGGGGAAAGGTTCACCACCCTGAGCGCTGCTGTATTCGCAGTGGCGCCTGTGAATGTCGTTGGGTAAGAATCGATCAATCGAACGAGATTCGGGGCGTTAAACCCCGTTCCTGTGCCGCAAATACCTGTCGCGACTAAGGTATAGGTTCCATCGCTGTTTGTGGCGGAGTCGTCATGGGGAGAAAACGTCACGTTTCCAGAGGCAATAGTTCCTGTCGTAGTTCCGGTTGGGTAGACAGAGTAGTTGATCCCGATCCCGGCACGAACGGAAGAGTAGGGCGAAGTGGGCGTGCTCGTGACATCCTTGTAAGCGAGGCCGCCGGAAGGCGAAATGGGAAGCGTGGTTCCCGTCTGAGTGAAATCAACGCTCGAATTGCAGTTCAAAAGAGCGCTGACAAGGCGAACTCTGCTGAGAGAGTTGGCTCCGGGCCCGATGCTGTTTCCGTTTCCGCACCCGCTTATTGCGGCTCCGAGGAAAAGAGCGACGGCAGATAGAGCGACGAACTTGAAAGACTGATTGCGTGTCATAACGAAGGATTCTCCTTTAATGCGAACGACGGGGGATAGATTGGCGCCGCGTGAGAGCGGCAGGCTCACTGACTTCAAAGAGATGCAAATACGGATTGGATGAACCGCGAAATACGCGAAATACGCGAAAAAAAAGCGAACACAAAGGGGTAATTCAAAAGTGATGCTTACCGTAAACTCTGAACCGCCCCCCAGCCCCCGACTTGGAAAGGCGGAGGAGTCCAGAGTTCCCTTCCACAAGTCATAGGTTCTTTACAAATAGGAGATTCTCCTGGTCCCTCCTCATGCAAGGAGGGGTCGGCGCGAAGCGCGGGGAGAGGTTCCGAGTTTGAATTTTGTATTCTTTGCATCCGCATTTTTTTCGCGTGTTTCGCGGTTCATCTTCTCCGTATTTGCTCTTGCATCCCTTTATGCGGCGCCGACATCGGCGGATGTATTTTTTAGATTGAAAACCATGCGATATTTTAGACTATTCACGCTCTTCTTCAAAATCAGTATTCAAACCGACATGGCGTATCGGGCGGACTTCTTCACTAGAATCGTGACAAGCCTGCTGAGCCTGCTCACAACTATCGGATCTCTCTCCATCGCCTTCAACTACACGAATAATATCGGCGGGTGGACTTTTCCGCAAGTCATGACTTTGATATCAGTATACTACCTGATGGACGGCTTGATCGAAATGTTTATTGCGCCGAATATGCGTGCGATCATGGATCAAGTTCGTAATGGAACCCTCGATTTCGTGCTCCTCAAGCCGGTGAGTTCACAGTTTCTGGCAACCTTCCGACAAATCAATATTTGGCGAATCGTGAGTCTTATTGTGGGAACCGGACTTCTCGTCTACACTCTCAGTCGGCTTGCCCTACAAACCGGATGGAAAGAGGCCGTTGCGTTCGCGCTCACGATGGTCGCGGGCGCTGTCGTCGTCTACTCTTTCTGGTTGTGCTTAGTCACCCTCACCTTTTGGTACACTCGCATTTCAAATATTGAGCAACTCGTCTGGCAAGCGTTCGAGGCGGGGCGATATCCGATTAAAATCTATCCAGCCTGGCTACAGGGCGCTCTCACTTATGTGATCCCCATCGCTTTCATCATCACAGTTCCTGCTCAGGCGCTCACCGGAAAGCTCGACACCGGATTTCTTCTCATCACAGTAGCAGTCGCAACTCTGTTCGCGTTTCTATCTTCCGCCTTCTGGCGCTTCGGACTAAAGCGCTACACCGGCGCATCGTCATAACGATTAGATAATTAACAAAACAATTCCGCCCGCCGAAACTGTCCGGAGAGGAATGAGCGTCATATGATCGTGAGCTCCAATTCGAGGACGGATGTCGCAAAGCTCATTCTAAAGTTAATATTAAATTCATGGCGATATAAAGACAATGAGCCGAGAAATTTTTCTTCATTTGCGGAATGTAATTATAAACTGATGTTACGCAGACCTGACGACCAAATAATTTTTTCTAGAGCGCTTTTGAAACCCATGACTAAAGTCACGGTCTAGGTGGCGCTTCGCGCCGGATGTCCTTCGGACATGAGTCGCGACTTGCCTGCCCGTAGGACTGCCATTCCTGTGCCAGTTTGCAGGGGCGTCTCTTGTTGAGAATCCCATGACTAAA
>JAYVOT010001026.1:0-3174 GCA_043757795.1 Chthonomonadaceae bacterium
GCTCCAAAGGCGCGTAGAGTTCGAGAATCTTCATTGCCACGACCTGATTCGGGGCGCCTATGACGATTCTGTCCGGCTCCAAAGTGTCCTTGATCGCACTTCCTTCGCGTAGAAATTCCGGATTTGAAACCACATCGAAATCGACGTTTCTGCGTCGGTTTGCAACGATGATCTCGCGTACCATATTCCCGGTTCCCACTGGAACCGTCGATTTATTGACGATTACTTTATATCGGTTAAGCGCCCTTGCGACGCTTTTCGCCGCTTCTTGAATATAAGTCATGTCCGGGTCGCCATTCTCCAAAGAAGGGGTGCCGACGCAGATAAAGACTACATCCGAAGCCTCGACCGCTTCTTCAAGATCAAGCGTGAAGTGCAGCCGTTTGTCTTCGACGTTTCGCCGAACCATCTCTTCAAGTCCGGGTTCGTAGATCGGCATCTCGCAACGAAGCAGCATCGCTACTTTATCCGGATTGTTGTCTACGCAAATCACTTCATTGCCCAGATCGCTGAAGACGCAACCTGTGACGAGGCCGACATAGCCTGTTCCTATTACGCAAATATTCATTGGTTTTTTTGAACTCCTCCAATGCCTAGTTAATTATCGGTTAGCTTCAGAGCAAGTATTAGCCTTAGCGCCGCATATTTCCGACGAATTATCGGAATGTTTTGAAATGACATACAGTTATAAGAAATACGCACAAAATGTGCCAAAACCGTAGAGTTTTGGCACATTTCGCACTTATCTCTTCAGTCGTATTCCTGACACTGAACTTCAGCGACGTCCAAGTTTATTCAAATTACTTATTTTTGACGTCGTTGTCATTTTCAAGAAATCATCCCTTCGAGATCGTGATTCGGTCAATTTCTTTGCCCCACTCGTCGATTTGGGTGAGTGTCAACATTCTTGCTTCCATATCAAGAACGGTAAGGGAGTGCCGATCCGATACGAATTTCGCGATATAATCCGCGTCTCCGTCTTCTTTGTGCAACCAGCTTTCGGGATTATTGTTGCTCTCAGGGTCGTACAGATGTTTGCCGCCTGCTCCGGTTGTGATATAGAGAACGCCGTTCGGTTTCGTCTCCGTTTTTCCGTCAAATTTCGTATCGATTGTAAACTTGCCTGGAATAAGTCGTTTCTTTGAGCCGAGGTTTTTTGCATTCGAGAGGTCTGAAGGGGTAAAACGCATCGGGCGAGTGCGTTGATACGTGTGTTCGTGCCCATGCAGAGTAATGTCTACTCCGTGCTTTTCTAAGAGCGGGGTCAGCGCTCGCATGTGTTGCTCCGAGTAGTGGTCGTTTCCGGCATTGAATGCGGGATGATGATAGACTACGAACTTCCAAGTTGCATTTGTCGCTTTCAAATCTTCTTCAACCCAGGCTTGCAATGCTGAATCTGTCGGATCGACATAGAGGTTACTGTCGAGGCAAAGAAAGTGCGCGTCGCCATAGTCATAGGAATAGTTCGCCATATTCGGAAATTTCGCCCCGGCGCAATCGGTGAAGTGTTTGATTGCCGTTTCATCTCCTACTACAGCGGTTTTGCGGGAGGGTGATAAACTGTTAAGCGGGAAGTGAAAGTTGGTGAAATAGGCCAGAGAGTCACGATGTTTTGTGAAATCCGCAGCGGGATGGTTGTTCGAATCTTTGCCGTGCACATCGTGATTGGCGATGACGGAATAGTAGGGGATTGAACGCAGGAGCGGGGCGCCTGTCCTCCGCCCAACTTGTTCAGCGTTGTAGACAGGGAAAAAATATCGAGCGTACTCGTTGTCGAGACCGTCCTCATAGACGTTGTCGCCTGTATTCATCACGAAGTCCGGTTTCGCAAGATAGGCTTGATAGGCGATGGCGCGATCGCTGATATCGCCGTAGGAGTTGTCTCCGAAAGCGACGAATCGGCACTTTGCGCCGCGAGGTTTTCGAGTGGTAAAGAAACCTTCCATCAGCGTTTCGCCGTTCATCTTAACACGATATTCGTACCGCGAGTTCAGTTTTAGTCCATCGAGGGTAGCCACGTAGTTAAGCCGATTGTCGATCTCTTTGTTCTCGCTGAGCCTTTCGCTCTTCCCGATTTCGGCTTTGCGATCCAGCTTCGACTCAAATCCGTAATCCAACGTAAACTCCGCTTTTACATTATTCGTTTGCCAGACGATGACGATGGATTCTTGACCTTCGATTAGGAGTGAGCCTTTTGCACCCGGTTGAAGGTAGGGGAGAGCGGTAAAGAGCGGGAGCGCGGGTTCTTTGAGACTTTTTCCGCCCACTCCGAAAGCGGCGGCATAGAGACCTTGGGGAGTAGGAAGCAGGGCAAGAAAAGTCACGCCTCCCGCGAGCAGTTCACGGCGATTGAAACGCGGGTTGTTTTTTAAATCTTTCATTGTCTATAGTTTCCCTTTCAGAGGTGAATTGCATCGGAAGATACCACTTTGAGATTAAGGAAACATTAATTTTGCGACGATTGATCTCAAATCTAGCCAAATTTCTCGAAAATTTCGACTCTGGAGGTAATTGCAAAAGTCGGTGGTTAAAAATGGGTTGTACGATACTTTGGTAAATCTACTTGTGACCGAACATCTAGATAATAAAGGATCCCTACCTGCATAGCAGAGTTGAATAAGGTCGCAGCGTCTAGGCGTTTTTCATCTGATCCCTCATGCCTTTGAGGAAGCACATCATCTCCATCTTCAAATCCGCTCGGATCAGCATGAGAAATCGGGTTGTTGCCGCAGTAGGCGTAGAGGTTGATGCCGCCGTCGTAGCCGATTGGGTCGCGATTGATGAAGCGGCAGGCGCGAGGGGCGTACATCCGATGACCCATCCACACCCACGCAAAGAGGCGATACTGCGGGGCGGAGCTTTGGAGGATGTAGGTGGCAGGTTCCGTCCAACAACCGAACTGACCCGCGAACCCGATCATCTCCCCGCCAGCCAAGCCTGGACGATATGCCGATGAACTTGGAGCCATGATCGCTTTTGAGATATTCCGGCGCGCCGAGCGCTTCGACTAATCGATCTAAAACGGGAAGAACCTCTGCCGATGGAAAGGAGGTCGTCGCTTCTATGGCAAGACACTCTCGGGTGAAGTCATCGCCGATGGTGAGCATCTTGATCTTTGCTCCATTCTGAATGGCGTCGAAGATAAAGTCCATTGACCAGACTTGATTGGGACGC
>JAYVOT010001027.1:0-11813 GCA_043757795.1 Chthonomonadaceae bacterium
ACGAACTTTCGGCTTAAGTTAACGCGTATGGCGTTGGGGGGTGAGGTGAGCAGTTACGCATAATGACGAAATTTAGCGCAATCAGATTACATTCAGGACAGCTTCCTACCTCGGTCGCCGAGGTAGAGAATCGTTTTTTAAGTTCAAAAATCTTCACCCTCGTTCTTTTCTTCATCCGACTCGCTCTTCGGTTCGCCTGAATAAGAAGAGATTTGTCGAGGATTCGGGGGCAAAATATGGGGCGGGGGCCCGATTTGTTTGCGCTCGGAATTAGCGGGCGGCATCGGAAGAGCGGCGAAATCCCGTCTTCCGGGGGGCAGGGGTCCGAACTTGTCCAGTCAAGGCGCTTTGCCTCCTGTTCTTGCAAGATACTCTCGAACGCTGTCTTCTATCTCCCGACATCGATCCATCAGCATCTCATTATCTCCCTGCAAGAGTTTGATTCTATCCATCAACTCCAATATCACCTCAACGCCTGCGAGATTCACGCCCATGTCTTGAGTCAAACGTCGGATTTGTCGCAAACGATCCAGGTCGGCTTCAGAGTAAAGACGGTTTTTGTTTTTGCGTTGCGGGTTGACAAGCCCCATGCGTTCGTAGAGTCGAATGGTCTGCGCATGCATCTGTGTCAGGTTTGCAACCACTCCGATCATGTAGACCGGCTCGTCTCTCGTATGTGCGGACATTTGCGACCTCGTTCTTGGATGTAAAATCTATCAGCTATTGTTCGTGATAGCCGGGGCGGAGTCCTTCGCGCTTAAGCGAGAGCGTGTCATGATTGCGGCGCACGCCATGATGTCGCCGATGTCGGCGCCGCAAATTATACGCGTTTCTGCACGAGGTTGTTTGAAAATTGCAAAAATTCGTAACTACTCACCTCACCTCCCAACCCCATACGCGTTAACTTAAGGATTTTGAAGCCCGGTTATCTGGGAGTTTCACGTAAATCCCGCCCCCGGCGCGCCAGAACGAACTTTCGGCTTAAGTTAACGCATATGGGGGACAGGGGGTGAGGTGAGCAGTTGCAATAATTTAAGATAATTATACGCGACTTTCGTTTCCTCTAAAGCTCAACCGGGAATGAAGAAGAATGCGAGAGCTATGATGACATACGCCGCCAAAAGTTGCGCTCCTTCCAGCCAGTTCGTTTTGCCGTCGCGAGTCACCTGTTGCGTTATCATTACCGCCGCCGCCACGCAGATCAATTCGACATTGCTGAAAACAATGGTCACAGGATGATGCGTCCATCGAGAGAGGATGATGATAATCGGCGCGATAAACATGGCGATCTGAGTACCGGAAGAGACGGCGATATTCAGGCTGATGTCCATTTTATTTTTGACGGCTGTCACGACTGCAGTGCTGTGCTCTGCCGCGTTTCCAATGATCGGTATAATAATGATCCCCAGAAAAAGCTTGTTGACATGCAGATGTTCAACCACAGGCGTGATGCTCTTCACCAGAAACTCGCTCTCGAAAGCTATGAAAAGGGCGCTCAGAAGCAGTATTCCCATCGCTTTCTTTTCACTCATCGTCGGAGGCTCATGCTCATCGGATTTGCTCTCATCAGAAAAAAAACTTTGATGCGTTTTGAGCGAGAAGATCAACCCGCCAATGTAAAGAGCGATCAGGAGCAGAGCCACAGCAAGGCTAAGGTTGGCGATATTTGGGGAGTTATCCCTCATTCCGTGCATATTGTGCATAAAAACGGCCGGAACCATCAGTGAGATGACTGAGATCGTCATCATGGAGCCGTTCGTTTCGGCAGAGTGTCGGTTGAACTTCTGCTCTTTGAACTTTAGTCCTCCCAGTAGAGCCGATAGCCCGAAAACTAGGAGCAGGTTGCCAATGATCGAGCCTATAATCGAGGCTCTAACCAGCTCGACCTCGTTATTGAAAACTGCGACTATTGCGATAATCAGTTCGGTAGCGTTCCCGAAAGTGGCATTGAGCAGTCCGCCGATAGCCTGCCCGCGATATTTTGAATACTCTTCCGTTGCGACGCCCATTACCCCGGCGAGAGGAACGATAGCAAGACAGGATGTGATGAATATCCAGGTCGGGTCTGCGTGCAAAAAATGCAGAATGATACTGATAGGAACAAATATCAGGAGCGAATAGAGCCAACGCATGGAAAACTCCTAAAAACTTAGATGCCTTTATCATACCTTATTCAGGTCGGCAGAGAAGGAAATGGTTCGCATCAGGATCGGAATTCCAATGTCTGACTTCCAAAAAGATGAAACTATCTTTCTAAAAAAGAGTGAGAGCGGAACTTACGTTCCGCTCGCCAACTTCAAACGTTGTCATAATCACAAGCTCTAATCGCTATTTTCCGGCTTCTTTCTTCGGCAACATTCCGTCGCGCATTGAAGCGTTGTAGATGAAACTCGCCATGATGACGGAGGCTTGCTTCAGGTCTTCCGCCTGGATTCTATCGAAGACGTCTTGATTGGAGTGGTGCGTTCGAGTGTCGTATTCTATCTCGTCTTGAATGAACTGAAAACCGGGAAGTCCTATGCCGTCATAGGAAAGGTGATCCGTTCCTCCGGTGTTTGTAATAGTCAGCGTGGAAGCTCCCATCTCTTTGAAGGGCGCAAGCCACTCTTTGAAGATCGGCGCGACAGCGGAGTTGCCCTGTTCATAAACTCCGCGAACTTTTCCGGTTCCGTTGTCTAAATTAAAATAGCCGGACAGCTTGTCATATTCCGGTCCCTTTTCGAGTACAGGCAGTCCGCCGTCTACCCCCGGTTTTCGAGTTCCGAAATGCTTCGCAACGTAAGCGCGAGAGCCTAACAATCCCTCTTCCTCTCCGCTCCAGAGTCCGATTCGAATCGTTCTGCGAGGTTGCAAATTGAGCGTTTTCAGAATTCGAACCGCCTCCATGCAGACCGCCACGCCTGCGCCATTGTCCGTTGCGCCCGTTCCGCTGTGCCAGGAGTCCATGTGTCCGCCCAACATGACAAGTTGGTCTTTCAGGTCCGAACCGGGTATCTCCGCAATGGTGTTGTAGCCCATCAGGTCGGAACTGTAGAACTTCACTCCGAGTTCTATGCTCGCTCGTACTCTCTCTCCCGCAGCCAACATGCGCATGACCCGATTGTAGTGTTCCGAGGCGATCACGATCTGCGGCGTAATTTTAGGAGCTTTCACATCGTATGCCGATAGCCGACGCGGCGGCGCAACGGGAAGAGTTCCCGTTGCGGAGGGTGTTGCAGAGGCGGGAGGAGGTTGCGGAACTGTCGCTTGCTGAACGAAAAGCGTGCCGCCATCGCCTCGTGCAGGCTCAGCGACAATCGCGGCGCCCTCATCCAAGCAAAAATTCAGTTTTGTGCCGTTGAAAGCCTGTTGCGCTCTCATCTCTGCAGTAACGGGCGGTCGAGAGTTGGGTATTCCTGGTCGCGATAGAGTTCCAGTCTTTGCGATCTTGTCTAAATCTTCGTCCGTGAACCTCACGCCTTGCGAAGTGAAATGCGCCGGAACTTCCCGTATCGGTTGCAGGAATACGATCGCGCCCCGTAGTTTCCCTTTATATTTTTCCAAATCAGCGTTATTTTTGGCGTCAAGATAGATCACTTCGCCAGTGACGGTTCCCTTCACGCCCGGCGACCAGGCTTTTGGAAAAGCGATCAACGGAATGTTTTGCGGCGACACGACCTGTGCGGAGAACTTTTCCAGCGACCAACCTCTGCCGAAAGGTCCCCAAGCTTCCAAATGTCCGTTCTGTAGCCCCCACTCCGTCAGTTTTTCGCGCGTCCATTCGTTCGCTCGTTTCATGTTGGGAGAGGCGGTCAAACGAGGACCGATCACATCGGAGAGGTAGCTAAGGGTCTGCATCACTTGAGACCGATTCATGCCCTCATCTTTAATTTTCGCGATTGCCTCGTCGTTCGATTGTGCAAGCGCAGTCGTAAAAGCAAGGGACAACAGTCCCAGGATCGCAGTAGTTCTTTGAAACAACAATTTTTTCATGTATGAGAGCTCCTTTTGAAGCGGAAAGAGATTACGAGAGAAGGGATAATGAGTATGAGCCTCTCTGACGCAACTCCCATGGCAGGGTTACAGGGTTCTAACGGCAACCTCGAACGACTGCGTCAGTGGGCGATACTCAGTAGATTCGACGCCTTGCTCTCATTTCCTGCTAATAAAAACAGGATTGGGCAGGAATCGCCGGGATTGGCGGTTAAACTTGAATGTATAAGCGAATAGTTTTTAGAGAGCTTGAAAATATTGATATAGGGAGAATAAGTTGTGAATGAAGAGATGCCATTGCAAGTAATAGACCATTCCGGTTTTAAGGTTTCACAGATCGCATTAGGATGCATGGGGTTGGCTGGAACCTGGAACCCTGCCGAGGTGGGCGCGGAGCATCGAAAGAAAGCCGTTGCCTCCGTGGAAGCCGCTTTGGAAGTGGGAATCAACTTCTTCGATCATGCGGACATCTACGGCGGAACCGCGTGCGAATCGATCTTTAAGGACTGCCTGGACGCCCTGAAGCCTGAGCGCGAGTCGATTTATATCGCCACGAAAGTCGGAATTCGTTCCGGCTTTTACGACCATTCGCCCGAATATATCAGAGAGAGCGTTGAAGGCTCCCTCGGTCGATTGGGCATAGAGTACATCGACCTTTATCAGCTGCACCGCCCTGATCCGCTCTCCCACCCGGAGGAGACGGCGAAAGTGTTGGACGAACTGGTCGAGGAAGGCAAGATTCGGGCAGTCGGCGTGTCGAACTACTACCCCAACCAGTACGCAGCTCTGACAGCTTATATGGAATCGCCCATTGAGACTCATCAGGTTGAGTTCTCGCTTATGCATCTCGAACCGCTCTATGAGGGGCGCGAAGGACAGGGCGGCGACGGCATTCTCGATCATGCGCTCACGAACGATCTCACTCCTCTTGCCTACAGCCCGTTGGGAAGAGGCTGGCTTTCCGGCAAAAAAGAGGTTCCCTGGGATCATCCTGAGAAAGATCGCATTCTGCGACTCATCGCCGAGCTGAAAGCCGTCGCCACTGCCTACGAAGCTACGCCGACGCAGGTTGCGCTCGCCTGGATTTTGGCGCATCCGGCAGGAGTGATTCCGCTCGTCGGCTCAAATACTCCCGCTCACATCAAAGAGGCAGTAGGCGCAGTGAATTTGAAGCTGACGAGAAATCAATGGTATCGCCTTTGGACGGCTTCAAGAGGCTCGAACGTACCCTGATAAATTGCCGGAGAAGTCATGAATAATCTTCATAAAATAGCCAAAGCGTTCTAGTTCATCTCCCGGTTCCCTCTCATCGTTCAAACAAAATATTAACAAAGATTTAACAAAATTCGCGACAGAAACATGCAAGCTATTCGCTCATATCACGTATAGTTAAAGGCATACCTTACGGTTGAAGATTCTGCAACCGATTGACAACAAACTTTAGGATTACAATTATGAACTCGCGCATTCTAATTCGTTTTCACACTCTATCACTTCTGCGTGCACTTTCCAAAACGTTGGTCGCTTTTGTGTTGCCTCTGATTCTGATATGTCTCCACTGTGAAACTGCAAAAGCAAATCCTGCAGTCACTTCAATTTCTGTTTCCAAAGCCAATGTGCTTCCGGGCGAAACGATCACTGTGACGGTGAAAATTAACCTTGCTCTCAATTGCACTGTTTTCATGTCGTCAGATGGCTTGCAAGGAACGTTTAATCCTACCCAGGTTTTCATTACGAATGGACAATTGACCGGAACAACCACATTCACTGTTCCGACGAACGCCATTGATTCAAGGATCATGCTTGGCGCAAAAACTTATCGCCCAAATGGACAAAATAACGGATCGGTTTCGATAGGCATAAATGTATTTCCAGGCGTCCCTGTACTTTCGCCGGGAGTTCCTACAAATGCTGCGAATCAACCAGTAGTCCCTTTTTCCTGTCAAAAACTTGTCGGATTCATTAACGCTCGCAATGGGAACGCTCATATTAAAATTCACGACCCGGTCGCGACTCGCGGTTATCCCCTCACCTGCAACATTCATTTAGACTCACAAGCTATAGAGATGAATCGGGCTATGATGAGCGCGACTTTTACCTATGACATCCATGTTGGCAGAATGACGGTCTACGACTCTGCGGGGCAACCCTCAAGCCATTGGAGCCTTGTCGACGGGGATGGAACTCGACTCGATTTCGGAATCGATTCAAGTCCGCCAACGCCCGGCGCAGGGATATTTAGTCAGCTTGCCCCTACTGGATCAGGATTCAGCGTCACAAATGCTGGCCCTCCCGAAAGCATTCATTCGGCTGGAAACTTTCGCTATGCGTTCGATACTCAGGGTAGACTGCTTTCGATCACAGACCCGACTGGCAATCAGCAAACCCTGGCTTATGACACCCTGTATCGTCTGACTCAGGTGTTCGACGTAAACACAGGGAAGTATATCTTATTCAACTATCCCACAACTTCGAGCATGAACATCTCTTACTTTGTGGAAAATGGAGGAGCTGGCAGCTATCTTAGTTATCAGGACGGTGGACTGAGCTCGATAACGATCAGCAACCCTACCTCCGTTTCCTATTCGGTCTCCATCGTTCACAACGCATCAGGTCCAAACTTCAGTTCTGTCACACAGGATGGCGATCCGAATTCGACGATGAATTTTTTCTACGGCACAAAGCAGTACACGACCTCTACTCCCCTCGTCACCCTGGCGAATGAGTACGATGCCGCTAGCTCAACGAATATTAGCTGGAACTACTTTCCCACAACGCCGGGAGCAGTGTCACGAATAGTGATTTCAAACAGGACGGGGGGAGCAACCTATCATGACCTCGATGCAAGAGGAAACACGATTTCAGGAACTCTCGCCATACCTTTCACGGGAGCGCCGCAAAGCCCTGTTTTCACAACCCAGTACGACTCGAACGATCTGCCCATTGCGTCTTCGGATGGAATAGTCAGCTCTTCAGCAGTCTATAATTCAAATGGAACCATTGCATCTTCCACGGACAATCAAAACAATACCAGCTTGTTGACCTACAATGGAGTCGATCTGACGAGCAGTCAAGACCCGACTCAAATACTGCAAAATGTCTACGATCGGATCGTATATGGCGACTCCGCACAGCCTCATGTCCCGACTTCGACGACAGACACGCTTGGAAACACCTGGACGATAGGGCATAATCAGTACGGTCAAATCACCACTGCAACTCCTCCCGCAGGGTCGCCGCTTGGGGTCGGAACAGTCGACTATTTTTCTCAAACTTCGTATCCTGCTAATAATCGGGGATATCCCAGTAGTTCGATTGACGGAAATGGCAACAGGATCAGCTTCGGATCGTACGATAATCTCGGCGACTTGACATCTATCTTGACTATTCCTACGCTCACACCGGGTAGCCCTGCAAATCCTGCATACGTTACTAAATTCAGATACGACTCTTCCCAAAGACTCACTTCCGTTATTTTACCGGATGGAAAGAAACGACAATCCATTTACAACGGCAGAGTATTGGCTCAGACGATCGATGAAGCGAATACGACAATTAACTATAATTTCGGGTCTGCTTGCCTCAATCTCATGCAGATGAGCGGGCCCCTTGGGTGGACTCTGAACTGGGCTTACGACTTTGACAAACAGCTGACTGATTTTACGGATGCAAGGGGTAAAGTCACTCACTACTCTTATGGCGTGAATGGCGAATCCACTGGAGTCTCTTACCCTGATCTGAGCGTATCCAGCCTGCTCTACAATACTCAGGGGCAAGTTCGCGAAGCGACGAACGCACGAGGGCAGAGCGTCGATTTCAGTTATGACAACCTCGAACGGCTCCAAACAGTCAGTTATCCGACGACTGGCAATCCCGCAATCACTTACGCCTACAACGCTGACGACACGATTAGTTCGGTGACGGACGCCACCGGAACTCACACTTTCACCTATCTGTCGAACGGATGGCTGCAGAGCGTTTCCCATGATTATTCGGTTTCAGGACTGACGGCTCTCCAGGAGATGTCCTACACTTATTTCCCAGACGGCTTGCGTAAGAGCATGACGTGGAAAAGCGGCGGCTCGGTTGTGGGAACCTGGACGAACAGTTACGATCCGGGCGGACGGCTTACAGGAGTGACAAATAGCTTCGGCGAGACCTCAAACTACGTATATGATGGCGAAGATAAACTGACTCGACAGACTAACGCGAACGGCACGACTCTTGACATCGGCTACAACCAGAATCGAAGTTGGCGCACAAGTCTGATAAACAAATTTGGCTCCTCTACGCTCTCATCCTATGCTATGACTTTCGATGCCGGCTTGAACACAGTTGGCAACTTGACAAAAGTCGTCGAGTTGGGCGGAGGAACGGAAACTTTCGGGTTTGATGCACTCTATCGTCTCACCGGCGAAACTCGAACCGGAGCCAACAGCCTAACCAACACCTTCGCCTACGACCTCGCCGGAAACCTGACCTCGCTGAACGGCGACACCCGCACCTACGACGACGCCAACAAACTCGCTTCCTTCCCCGGCAGCTCCATCGCCCACGATCTCGACGGCAACGTCACCGGTCTTTCGGGAACGAACACCCCTTCCGGCAGTTTCACCTGGGATGAGAACGACAGACTCGCCCAACAATCCAATGTAAGCGCGACTGTCAGCTACGGATACGGCGCAAGCGGATTGCGCACCTGGTCGCAGTCCGGCTCGAACGCAAAGACTTTCTATCTCTAAAAAGTATGTGACTACTCACATTCCACACTTCAAGGAACTGGTTTCAGAGAAAGAATTCTCTAGCGTAATTCAACTGCCAATTGAAAAGCGTTATTCATATGCAGTCAAACTGATTTGTGACGAGCAAATCATCTGGGGACTTGTCGATCCATTGGATAGCAAATGGCGCATGTCGTTCGATAATGAAGGAAACGAGCATATCCCATTCTGGCCGCATTCAAAATATGCTGAAGCCTCCGCAGAAGGCAATTGGACAGGATCTGTACCCAAATCGATCACGATAGATGATTTCCTTACGAAGTGGCTACCCGGAATGGAAAGAGATCACTTAAAAGTCTCCTTCTTTCCTACGCCAAAAGAGGTTCAAATCTCCGTTGAGCCATTAAAGTTACTCACCGACATAACAGAATATTGTCGGGAGAATTTCGATGAATAATTTCTGGGAGGCTTTGAGCCGAATAAATTCATGCACACAACTTTGTTGCGGCAATTCTAATATCTAATCAACGTGATTTCAGTATTAGAAAATGACAATTCTTTCCCATATAAAACCACCGATTTCCGAGAAATTGTAGCAAAAACGCTTCATATTCAACCAATTTCAAAGATGAATAAATTTTGGAGAATGAAATGCAAATGTTGATGCATTTGAAAGAAAAGTTTGAATTGCCTGGCGCAGTGATTTTCGACGAGGGGAAGGGCGGACTTCTGCGTTGCAGTATCGACACGGGCGCTGCGACAGCGGAAGTCTATTTGCACGGCGCGACCACACAAAGTATCAGAGGAAAGACGAGTCGCCCTTGATTTTCTGCAGCGAGACAAGTCCCTATCTCCCAGACAAAGCGATTCGCGGCGGAGTTCCGATCTGTTTCCCCTGGTTCGGACCAAACTCCGAAAACTCGAAACTCCCTCAACACGGCTTTGCACGCAACGCCGAGTGGACAGTCTCTAATACCGGTGTAAACGAGGACGGCTCCGTGGCAGTCGCTTTTTCGCTCAATTCTTCGGAAGCGACTCGCGCCCTCTGGAATCATGAATTTGAGGCTCTTTACACGATCACGGTCGGAAAGGAACTGTCACTGGCATTGATGATCGCCAATATTGGCGAAACGGCTTTCAAGTACGAAGAAGCGTTGCACACCTATCTACAGGTCTCGGATGTGCGACTGATCACTATTTCCGGCTTGGAGAGAACCGGGTATCTGGACAAGACGGAAGCGGGAGTTCGCAAAGAGACCGTCGAATCGCCGTTGCAACTGACAGGCGAGACTGACAGCGTTTTTCTAGATACTGAGTCCGCTTGCCTTCTAGCGGACGGGGACTCTCGTAAGGTTCTCATTTCGAAAAGCGGTTCGAGATGCACGGTCGTCTGGAATCCCTGGGAATCGAAAGCGGAGGCGATGCCGGATCTTTCCGGGGGGCAGTGGAGCCGGTTCGTTTGCATTGAAGCAGTGAATGCAGGCGAATGTGCCGTCTCGCTTCTCCCAGGAGAAACGCATACGATTTCTTCCGTCATAGCGTGACTTGCGCCTCCCGCGCTAAAGTATGCGCCTAAGACCCAATGTTAATTAATGCTCGCTCTGTCGACTAGCCTGTTTTGAAAGAGGCGAAAAGATCGCCCGCAGTAGGCGTAATCGCAAGGGCTTGCATGATATGACTATCTGCAACGACGCAGTGCATCTTGTCGGTTTGAGGCAAGGCTCGCCAGGCTTTGCCATTTAACTATTACCGCTTTTGCCGAATACTGAAAACTAAAGCTCAACGATAATTTTTCTTCTGTGCACACGCAAAAGTTCAATTAATATTGAATAATTGATGAATAAACATCGGTATAAGGCGCTTTTGATCTTTTATCGCTTCGTCTGAAGGAATTATTGATCTTTTTACCCTTGCAAAGAGAAAAAATAACCGCTTTTGAAGTATCCTATGTAAGACAGGCTTACGCCCCGCTATTCTTGTTCTGGCCAGTTCAAGAGTGGCTGAAAATGAGCAAGAACGCTAACTATAAGATTGAAATACAAAATGTGTTATGAAGGGAGAATATCACTTGTTGACCATCGAAAAAAACAAGAGACGGTATCTGCAACCTGTAGCGATCCTTTTCGCACTCTCAATGGCGGCGCCGACGCTGCTTGGTTGCGGAGGTCCCGCCGTACCGCCTCCCGTCGTGGATCCGCCCGGAACAGCGCCTATGGCGAACGTGCCCAAACCCGGAATGTCCACAGGCAAGAAGGTCGTTATCGCGCTTGCCGGAGCCGCCCTCCTCTACTACCTTGTGAAAAAACATAAGCAACAGGCAGGTCAGGATGTCCAGTACTACAAATCTAAATCCACTGGGGGGATCTACTACCGAGATCCTAAAACTCATACGGCGCATTGGGTTACCAAAGGCGCCGCTGAGGCGCAGGAAGTTGACGACGCGGACGAGAACGACACCAAAGAGCTGCAGAAATACCAGGGATACAACAAATCGACGACTGGCGTCGATTACCAGAATCCGACTAAAGAAGTTACGGGCAACTAGTAGCCTTCATCCATCATGAAACTAGACGGCTTTGAATTGCGATACTCTAAACGAGGAAGGGGAAATCGTCATGATTAATCCAAGTTCTCGCGCAGTACTTAAAAGGAGATACCATTATGTTGCAAGAACTTTTGATGCAGCAAGTTAAGAACGCCGTTATGGGGCATGCCGACCAACAACAACACACTGGATTTGATCCAGGAGCGTTGCTAGGGCAGTTGTCCGGTCTCGGCGGACAGCAACAACAGCAGGGTGGAGGATTCAACCTTCAACAAGTTACAGGCATGATTCAGGGACACGCAGACGATCAGGCGCATACCGGATTCGATCCAAGCAGTCTTCTGAGCCAGGTGCAGGGTCTGTTCGGTCAGCACGCCGCTCAATCTCAGGATCAGAACTACGGAAACGTTCTGTCTTCGGATCAAGACAAATACGGCGATCCGGGTGCGGAGGGAAACTCCAATTACCAGAATGTCAAATCTTCGGACGATGACAAGTACGGCGATCCGGGTGCGGCGGGCAACTCCAACTATTCGAATGTCAAATCTTCGGACGATGACAAGTACGGCGATCCC
>JAYVOT010001028.1:0-11808 GCA_043757795.1 Chthonomonadaceae bacterium
CTTTCAAAACGGGAGAAAGCTCTCATCGGTCTTGCGGTAGCGCATACTCTACAGTGTCCTTACTGCATTGATGCGTTCTCTCAATCTTGTTTGGAGGCAGGTTCAAATATGGAGCAGATGACTGAAGCCATTCATCTTTCCGCCGCCGTGCGCGGCGGCGCGGCCCTGGCGCATGGCATTCAAGCGCACAACGCCGTGTCAAAAATTTCCATGTAGGAGTGAGCGATAATGACGATGCACGCTCCTTCGACTTTTTTAGAAACATTGGCGCGCAATGGCCGACAGACTCTCTACCCCGCCGAAAATATCGCTACTTTACAAGTGAACGTAGGCAAACTTTGCAATCAGGCGTGCAAACATTGCCATGTCGATGCCGGACCCAACCGTACTGAAATCATGTCGAGAGATACCATCGATAAGGTTTTGGAGGCTGTAAGACGCTTTAAATTCGAGATAGTGGACATTACAGGGGGTGCGCCTGAACTAAATCCTGAATTCCGATATTTAGTGGAAGAGGCTCGCCGCTCAGGGTCGCACGTGATCGTTCGTCACAATTTCACAGTTCAGTTTACATCAGGCATGGATGACTTGCCTGAATTTTTTCGAGTCAACCAAATTGAGATCATCGCTTCCATGCCCTACTTCCTAGCGCAACAGACCGACGCTCAGCGAGGCAAGGGCGTTTTCGATCAGAGCATCGAAGCGATGCGTCGATTAAATGAAATCGGCTATGGGGTTGAAGGGTCGGGCTTGTTGTTGAATCTGGTCTACAATCCGACGGGCGCATTTCTGCCTCCCGATCAAAGCGCCGTTGAAAAAGATTTCAAACGCGAGTTGCAATCTCGATACGGCTTGACTTTCAATCGTCTCTACACGATCACGAATATGCCCATCAGCAGGTTCAAAGACTACCTGATACGTTCTGGGAATTTTCAGAGTTACATGTACAAATTGATCAGTAGTTTCAATCCCGGCACAGTTGACGGGCTAATGTGCAGATCGATGATTAGCGTCGGTTGGGACGGGCGCCTCTATGACTGCGACTTCAATCAGATGCTGGACCTGCCGCTAGAATCCGGAATGCCTAAATGGATCGGGGAATTCGATTTGGAACTTCTCATGAAGAGGCGTATCTCAACTGGGGAGCACTGCTATGGTTGCACGGCTGGAACCGGTTCGAGTTGCGGCGGCGCCGTTGCTAAAGGAGGAGCTATTGACTAAATACCTTTCTTTGATGACCGCTAACATTCTATTTCTACTTTGTTCTCTTTCGCAACCCTGGGCAGAGGCGCAAAGGGCTGTTGCCGTTGGAGACGTATGGCGCGACAAGTCCCTGCACAAAAGCGGCTTCGTGCTGGCGAATGGCGTTCGTTTGCATGCTCTCGATTGGGGAGGAAAGGGAAAGACGCTGCTGTTTCTGGCGGATATAGGCTACAGCGCCCATGTCTTTGACGAGATCGCGCCCAAATTCACGGATAGTTTTCATGTAATCGCATTGACGCGGCGGGGGCAAGGAGAGTCTGAAAAACCGGCTTCAGGCTACGACACCGACACCCTTATAGAGGACATTCGCCAATTCCTTGACAAGAAGGGGATCGGCAAGGTGATCATTGCAGGACATGGACTAGCTGGCGTGGAGATGACTCGCTTCGCGTCCGTCTTGAAGAGCCGGGTTGAGAAACTAGTCTATTTTGACGCCGCATACGACAGCGACGACTCGAACTCGGTTCTGTCGCGTTATGAAGAGACGCTCAAAATTCTGCCGCCGCCGCCGTATCCCGTTCGCGACAACGCAAATTTCGACGCTCTGCGATCCTGGGGCAAACTGCGATTGGGCTGTTGGTCGGAGGCGATGGAAGCGGAGTTGAGAGCGGACATAGTTCGTCGTTCGGACGGGGGAATAGAGGATGCGATGCCCGTTCGCGTCGAAGAGAGTTTGCGAAGAAACGCTATTGTTTCAGCCGGAGACTTTGCGAATATTAAAGCGCCGGCGTTGAGTTTCTATGCGATGGATTCGATCAGAAGCGTATTTCCCTGGTTGCCTCAAGATATTTCTCCTTCCAATCGTAAAGCGGGGCAGAGGTTCGCAGATTACGGAAACGCGTTGAAAAAAGAACAGATCGCCCGATTTTTGAAGGGAGGGACGAACCGCCGCGCAGTCGAATTGCCGGATACGGTTCACCATTGCTTCATAGCCCGTCAAGACAAAATCGTTCAAGAGATGAAAACCTTTTTGTCGGAGAAATGATTATTGACGGAGAAGATCAGACGGAAAAGCGCCATTGCGATCATTGCAAAACAGACTGAACCGGGGAAGGTCAAAACAAGGTTGTTTTCGGCTTACACCCCTGGGGAGGCTGCCGTCATGGCGCGATTGTTTTTGGATGACTCTTTTACACTCGCTAAAGAGATCTCAGAAGCGGACGTGTTTATCGGTTTCGACCCTGAGAGCGCCGCTGATTGGTTCGCTGCCGTATGCTCCGGAGGCGAGTTGATCTCGCAGGGAGAGGGAGACCTCGGAGCGCGTCTGACCCGGATTTCATGCAAAGTTTTCGCTCTGGGGTACGAAAAAGTGATCTTGATGGGGACGGACGCGCCGTTTCTCCGCGCCAATCGGTTTCAGGAAACTTTTCGCGCTCTAAAATCGCCTCGAACCGTTGTTTTTGGACCTGCCTTCGATGGAGGCTACTACTTGATCGGATTGACGGAACATTTGCCTGAGCTATTTAATGCGATCCCCTGGAGCAGCGATAAGACGCTTGCGGAGACGCTGAAACGAGTCAATAAACTGGGCTTGAAGCCACATCTCCTGGAAGTTGAAAGAGATGTCGATACTCCGGAAGACTTGCAATGGATGCTTGATAATTGGCGACAATTGGATCCGAATAAAAGTCTTTCGCATCATCTTTCCAAAAGCATTGAAATATGACAGCCCCGATTATCCCTTCTTTTAAAACCGTATCACGCTCGATTCCTAACCGCAGCGTTGGCTGGTACTCCATCTCTACTCAGGCTCGAAATGCAATCGCGCCTGAGTTTTCTATTGCGTGATTGGCGAATCGAAGGGAACTTATTCTCCCTGGAAGGAAAAGACTCCGCAGTTAGCGGCAAAGCTTGCTGCAAATCGAGGCGCAATGAAATGTTATGGCGAGGAACCGACCCTCAACTCGGAAAACCTGATCTGATCGATGACGAGATTGCGTAAATTTGGATTTGAGGGCGCTGTCATCATCTTCAGCAACGGCCTCCTCGCCCGCGACCTCGTCAGCCTTCTTGAAGCGGATAAGAACGTATTCGCAGTTTTAAACTACTCCATCAATAAGAACTTCTAAACGAAAGGTTGCAACTTTCTTGCATTCATTACGTTTATTAATTCGCGTATATGCCTATACGTGATAAGTTCCTCCCATACGCAATAAGGTAGGAGGGAAAAACTGCCTTGTTCGCAGGAAAGTTGGAACTTGCGCATTTATTTCTAAAACAAAATCCGAAAAATGCGTTGCTTTTCCGTCCGGCGCACGAATACCCATCATCTGATCAAACTCCAGATCGACAGATTCAGTGTCGTTTTGCCAAATGACAGTGTGGTCTCTCCCTTTGCGATAGATTCTTGAAGCTTACTCCAGTTCCGTCACAGGAATTCCCCTATCGTCCAAAAAAGAGTTTTCAATATCTTAGGATTATTTTCAAGGCTACGCATACTATAAAAATTCTTCGGCATAAACGAGATTCACATGCGAGATAGCCATTGAGAACGTTCCAATGCCCATAGAGCGAGCGCTACTTCCCCCAATTGCCTAGAAGAATGAATGGCGCCCAATAATAGGGGTGATCGTACTTATGCGTCAAAGTCTGAATTTTTGAGTTTCCGTTAAGTAATGAGAGAGAAGCCTGTCTGAGCGCGTCGCCCTTTGCCATACGTTTGCTCGTCAGGTTGAAATAGAAATTCCGCATCAACAGGGCTGTGCCGACATCGTTTACGGACCACTGCGAAACGACCTGAGTCGGAGCTCCGGCGGCGAAAAGCGCCCAAGTCAACCCGATCAAGCCCTCTCCGTTTCGCTTCTCGCCTTTCGCCGTATTGCAAGCCGACAGGACTACCAGATCGGCGCTCAAGTTGAGATCAAAAATCTCTCGCGCTGTCAGGAATCCGTCCTCTCCCGTCTTCTTGTCAGGTTGCGCCAGGATGATCGCGGAGAGCAAAGGGGCGGCGTCATTAAAGAAACCGTGCGTAGCAAAGTGCAAATAACGGTAGTCGCCAGCTTCTTTCTTCGCAGTAGCCTCCTGTGCGGCCTTCTTCGTGTAGATAGTTGCATCCGTAAAATCAGCTTTGATCGCCTTCGCCTCCTGAAGCGTTCCGGGGAGTTCTCTGAGATAGCCGCCGCGCAAAAGTTGCATCGGATCACGAGAGGCGTCGGGTATAGGGCGGGAGGCGTCCGGGATTGGTCGGGAGGCGTCCGGGATTGGGCGAGAAGCGTCAGGAATTGGGCGTGAGGCGTCCGGAATAGGACGTTCTCCGGGAAGATGATCTCCAAATCGCAAATCGCCTCCGAAATCAGGATCGGCAAAAGCCAGGATAGTTTTTGTCGGTCGACGCCTATCTCCTCTTCCTTGTAGGTTCAGTTCCGCCTGCGCCCCGGTCGCGCTGTAGGCGTAAACGATTTCAAACTGTCGGATTAGAAACCTCGCGCCATGTCTGGAAGGAATCGAAGGCGTGCCGCTCTTTGCGATCAGCGCTGCAAAAGGAACATCCCAGAGAACGCCGTCCGGGCAGATGAGAAGTCGTTTTTTGCCCTTAACCCGCGCTTCCGCCGGGGCGATGAGCGTTTTATAGAGCGCCTGAGCTTCCATGAGGTACGGCTTTCGAGGGTCGGCGCAAGCGCTTCGCAACGCATCGATCTGACGAATTAGACTTGATTGTTTGAGCGGAAGGATGTATGTCGAAAGAACAGGAGCGCCTGCTTTGCATGTGACTACGAAGAGAACCGTCTCATCCATCTTGCCGGCTTTAAGCGTCACATATTCAAGGAGGGCAGTATCTTCCGGAAGAAATTTCGCGACATCTTTCATCTCAATCGTCTTCGCCACGCGTTTTTGCGCGATATCGGGATGTCGGGAATAAAGACTGTCTTCAAATACTTGCAAGTCCCTTTCGGCAATGGCAATTTGAAGCTTGATGCCTTCTGAGCGTTTTCGGGAGCCGATCTCGTTCTGAACGTTTTCTCGGACGAGTTGAAAATTCAGCGCGTCGGATTTCTGACGCAACAGCTTTTCCTGCGACTTTTCTTCCTGAGAAAGCGACCCTGACAATTGGATTTTGCCGTCGTACAAAATGTCCAACAACGATCGCGCTTTCATTTTTTGCGCTAGGGCGAAAGCGTCTTCAGAGCGATTAAGCTTCAATTGAAGACTTAAGCAGTCCTGGTAAGTGCGGTAGTAGTAGCTTAGGAAATTGGATTTCGCCTCCGACAAACCGCTGAAGGACTCTCGCACTTTTTCAATGAGCGTGACCGCTTCGCCGAGATGCTTCTCCGCGTCCGCATTCCTGCCTTTCCGCTCCTCGATGTCGGCGATGCTTCCTAACACTGACGCTTTTACCGACTCGAAGCCATTCCGGTCTAGTTGTTCCAATCCCTGATGATAATATTCCAGCGCTTTATCTAGATGTCCGAGGGCCAGCTCGACGCTGCCAATGCTGGATAGAATGATCTGCAATGGATCGTCGGTCTTTCTCTCTTCCGCGAGAAGCTCCAACCAGATCGTTCTGGCTTTGTCATACTCTTCTGTTTGGAAGTAGACGGAGCCAAGATTATACATATTGCTCAATCTTTCGCTGCCTGTCACAGGCTGCTGCAGTAGCGGAATAAGCTTATCGAGGTAAGGTTTCGCCCGCGCTTTATCTCCAAGGTCCCAATAATAATAATGGTGCAGTTCCGTTAGCGCCTGGATAAGGTGATAGATATCTCCTGACTTTTCAAGCACAGGCAGCGCCTTCTCATAATAGGCAAGCGCAGTTCCCTTCTGCCCTACATGTCGATAGATTCCAGCGATGAGCATCATCTCTACGGCTTCGGATAATTTGTCGCCGAGCTTATGGAAACGAGCCGACGCATCGCTCGAATAGTTGATGGCTTCGACGTAATGCCCCGTCACATTGCTTGCATTAGCCAATTGGCTCATTATGGCGGCGGCGTCTTTCTCATACGCCGCCTTGTCGTAGAGCGCGACCGCCCTTAAGTAGTATGGAAGCGCATCATCGAATCGGCCTTCGTAATAAAAGCGAATGCTGGCGATCAACTGATTTGTCCAAGCGGCATCGTAAGTATCGTTAATTTTATCGTAGAGTAAAAGCGCTTTTTCGAACAGAACTCTCGCCTGCACAGCCTCCTCTTTTTTCTCCTGTATGGCGCGCAAACGATAGTAGATCATATTTCCCAGATACCACTGAGCGTCCGCCTCTGCACGCTCGTTCCCGACAGACCGAGCCAACTTTATAACCTGATTGTAATAGTCTCTGGCATCCTGAACTTTGTTCGCATGATCGCTTAGACTGCCAAGCATGGTCATCATATTCAGCTCCCCTTTTTCATCGCCGAGTTCGCGATCAAGCGCAAGCGCAGCGCGCACATTCTCGATGGCAGTATCCGTCTGGCTCGTTCGGAGCAGAATGGCGATGTTCACATAGGCTTCCGCCTGTCCAAATTTATCGTTTGCCGTGCGACAGACCGACAGCGCCTGTTGATAATAAATCAATGCGCCCTGCAAGTCTCGGCGACTGGAAGAGACGTTTCCAAGATTGAGGAGCGACTTGCTTTCGCCCTTTGCGTCATGTGAGTTTCGCGATAAAATCAGGGCCTCACCGTAGAATTTCTCAGCTTCATCCAACCGAGGCGGCGTCGCACCCCTCGCCTTATGACCTGCATCCAGAAGCGCCTGGACTTTAGCAGTCGGAATTTGTTTCTGTCCCAATTTGGATGTTGCAACAGGAGTTTGAGCCTCGAGCCGCGGAGGAAAACAGAAAAGGACATAAGAGAAAAGCGCAAATAAAATGGCGCATTCCGAGATGCGTTGAAAGCGAATCATAATACAGTCTTCCTTCCCGAAGCGAACACGTCATATTTCCAAGATTTTAGAGGCTTCGCGAACTTGCGCCGTTGCCTCGCGACAATCCGAAAAGGGGTCAGCAATTAAGGTACAGTATAGTATAGGATCATGTAGAAAGAGATACAGAACGTGGAATTCCCTACTGGACTGCTTACGCTTGTCTTTACCGATATACAAGACTCTTCCGATCTTTCGGAAAGGTATCGAGCCGATTTCGAGCCGTTGCGTGCGGAGCATTTTCGGATTCTCCGAGACTCAACGCCCCAATGGAACGGACGTGAGGTCAGCGCTGCCGGAGATGCCCTATTTTTGGTTTTCGCCAATGCTTCGGATGCAGTGCAGTGGGCGATTGAAGTGCAAGGTCTGCTGACCGATTACGACTGGCCGATGCTGACTTCGCCCCGAATCGCGGAAGGCGCTCCTGTCAGGGCGGAAGTTCGTATTCGAATCGGAATGCACACTGGAGAGCCGTTTCTTAGTCTGGATGCAGCCAGGCCGGACTATTTTGGTCCGACTGTCAATCGCGCCGCACGCGTTTCATCCGCTGCGCATGGCGGGCAGATTCTTCTCTCCAACGCAACCTACTCACTTGTACAGTTCGACTTGCCTGAACAGATTACCTTTATGGATTGCGGCTTGCACCGGCTGAAAGGCGTCGGAGAGGATCATTTATGGCAGGTTCACGCTCCAAATCTGCCTGTTTCCTTTCCTCCGCTCAAAACGCTCGATCCCCAACGCCATAATCTCCCAACCCTCTCCACGACTTTCCTTGGCCGCGACGACGATATTCTGAACTGGCTGGAGAAACTGCGCGAACCTGCGACTCGCCTGCTCACATTGACAGGATTTGGCGGAATGGGCAAAACCCGTTCGGCATTGCAACTCGCCGAGCTAAGCTTGGATGACTATAAAGACGGCGTCTGGTGGGTGGAGGCGGAGGAGGCAAGGTCTGGAGAGGAGATGATTCAGAGAATTGCAGGCTCGTTGCGCCTTCCTGCTCAGCCGGATATTTCGTTTCGCGATCAAGTTGGTCGCTACTTGCGAGACCATAACCTTCTTCTGGCAATAGACAACGCAGAACAGATTCCTGATGCGGGGCGCGTCATTAGCGAACTCCTTTCGCAGTCGCCAAAAGTGAAATTCCTGGTCACCTCGCGACGCGCGCTTGAGATCAAGTCGGAGCGAGTCGTGGAGCTAAGCCCTCTGCCGCTCTCGGAAGCGATGCTCCTCTTCGTAGGACGGGTTAAGGACAGGCAGACTGATTTCGAGTTGACGAAGGACAACGCCCCGGATATCGCGGAGCTTTGCCGACGCCTGGACGGAGTGCCTCTCGCTCTGGAACTAGCCGCTTCGCGAATCGCTACGATGGCTCCGAGACAGATGCTTCAAAGGCTCAACGAACGGTTCAAACTGCTTCAAACTCGCGCCCCCGACCTTCCTGAAAGACAACGCGCTCTTCGCGCCGCAATTGATTGGTCGTATGACATACTCGCCGACGATGATAAATCTCTTTTCGCGCAGGTTTCGGCCTTCGCGGGCGGCTTCACTCTCGATGATGCGGAAGCGGTCTGCGAAGTCTTTGACGTGTTCGAAGGCATCGCAGAATTGCGACGCCACTCTCTTTTGAGGAGCGAAACTGAAAAAGAGACCCAACAGACTCGCTTTGTGATGCTGAATTCGCTCCGGGAGTACGCTCAAGAGAGACTTGCCGCAACGGATGGAGCGTCCTCGACGCATCTGCGGCACGCGCGCTACTTTCTGAAATACGCACGCCAACGACTCGAGCATTTGCGAACGCCAAAGGAAACTGAAGCGTTGCGTGAATTGCAAATAAATGCGGACAACCTCCGGACCGGAATGACAGCGGCTTGCAAAGAGGGAGAAATCGCGCTTTTCGCCCATCTGGGTTTAATGCGCGGCCGGGTTTTCAATCTCGAGGGCTTAACGCATGATGCAGTCGAACCTCTGCAATCCGCTCTGGATGCCTTGCTTCCGACTCAAGATGAAAACCGGACTCTGTTCGCCGAACTGCTCTGGGAAAGAGCCTGGTCGTCATTGCATCAGCGCGACGCTGAAGAAGCCGATGCGCTTGCGAAAAGAGCGTTGGAACTGTTTAAGCTCTCCAGCGATAGGTTAGGTCAGGTGCGCGCAATGAACCTGTTGGGCAACATCGCAGGAATATGCAAACGCTATACCGAGGCGCGAGAGCGCTTTGACGAAGGGTTGCATCTGCTCAAATCGCCGCAGGACGATACCGAAATCGGCAATATTCATACCACTTGGGCGGCAATGGAAGTAATGGATCCGGAAGGAGACATGAAAGAAGCGCAACAACTCCTTCAGAAAGCGTTATCGGTGCGACGAAAGCGAGGCGACCTGCGCGGACTGGCTGAAACGTTGAATAATATGGGAATCGTCGCTTATCGTCAACAAGATTGGCAACAGGCATGGGACTACTATGCCGAATCTCTGCAATATAAACAGGCTCTGGGAAATACCTTCGGCATCGCTTCCACCCTCTACAATTTAGCGGAGGCGGCGCATGAGAGAAGCGAGACGATGCGGTCGCTAAGACTGCTTGCAGCCTCGGAGTTCCTGATGGAGACAGTGAAATCGCCTGTGGCAAGTCAAGTGTCCGATTTTCTTGGCACGGTAATCAGTTCGGCAGGCGAGGAGCGGACACTGGCGAGTTTGCGCCAATCGGCATCCGGCAAATCGGTCGACGCGCTTATAGCCTGGGCGATGAGCGAATAAAACGAAGCTTTTTGGTTGTCCGGACAGAGTCCGATTTCACTTTCGGACACAATGGGGGCGAATATCAATTGAAAAGGAGACAAGAATGCCGAATAACGGAACAAATGAGGCAATTGGCGGAGGCGGGTTTCATCACGTCGCAATCCGAGTCCGAGATTTTGAAGCGAGTTTGAAGTTCTACATTGAAGGACTGGGATTCAAGAAGGGTTACGGTTGGGGATCGGATGATCGAGAGAGCGGAGGCAAAGACACTCGCGCAGCCATGCTTAACTGCGGCGACGGAAACTACATGGAAGTTTTTGCGGGCGGTTTGCGACCACAGGGAGAGTTGGTTCCCGAAGAGCTTTTTTTGCATGTCGCATTTCGCACTTCGAATGCGGCGGCGGCAATGGCTAGAGCGTTGGCGAACGGGGCGACCCTTTATCAGGACGCCAAATCGGTCGTTCCGAACAACGCGGATGAGCCGAAACAGACTTTCACGATCGGGTTCGTTCGAGGGTTGGATGGGGAGTTGATCGAGTTCTTCCAAAATGACACTCTCTAAAGCAACGTTTTCACTGATTATCTACTTCAGAATGACGTTCAACCGAATAGAGGAAGCGTGATGTCCGTAAGTCCGGTCATCCCCTCTCCTCTTCAAGAAGCTGCAACAACCGACCGGAAAATGGGAATCGGACCTTAATATCTATATATATATTTATAGATAGGGGAGGAGTCCCAAAGTCCGGCAAAGCGGGGGAGGGCTGTCCGAATTCCGGATACGCCCTTCCCTCTTTCTTAAAATCAATAGCCTCTCACAAAACAGACTTCCCGACAGCATCAATGAGGATCATGAGATGAAAAAACAGACTCACTCGCATTTAAGCAAGCACTGCGCTAATATCGCCGTTCTAAGTTTCAGCGCGCTCTTCGTTGTTGAAGCGTCATACGAGGCGCATGCGCAAACAAAAGGGCTGACTGTGACAGTCGAGGCGTCAAAACGAGGCTACCGCAATATGCCTGTCAGCGTCATCATTTCAAAAAAGGAGATCGGAACAACGAACCTGTCCGGATATTTGATGCTGATTCCGAAAGGCGGAGGATCGGTTCTCAGGGCGCAAGCTGAGCCTGCGGGAGAGGAAGTGCGCTTGACCTTTCTGCTCGACGATCTTCCAAAAGGGTCGAAACGAGTCTACAAACTCAGTCAGGTCGTCTTCATCAAAGCCCCGGACAAACAGGTCTCCGTTTCGCAGAAAGGCGAGGATGTCGAGATCGCTTTCGACAACAAAATTTTCACGCGATACTCGACGACCGGCGCTCCGAACAAGCCTATCTTCTACCCGATCCTCTCGCCTGACGGCGACTCTCTGACTCGAAAATGGCCGATTGAAGCAAAAGCCCTGCCGGGAGAGAGTTCCGATCATCCGCATCACAGGGGACTCTGGTTTACTCACGGAAGCGTCAACGGAATCGATTTTTGGTCTGAAGGAAACGGAACCGGCAAGACAGTCAATGTCGGTTATGAGGAGTTGAAAAGCGGTTGGGTTTTTGGAGCTTTTCAAGCGAAAACGGAGTGGCGAATCCCAAATCTCAAAAAGGCGGATGCTTCGCGCCCGAACCCGAAGAGCCGACTTGCCGATAGAGTAATCGCCTCCGACACCCGTGACGTGCGAGTCTATTCGCTCCCCAACGGAGACAGGTTGATGGACATTCAGGTCACCATGACGCCCGTCGGAGGCGCATTGACTTTCGGAGACACGAAGGAGGGAACCTTCGGGCTTCGTCTCCCGGACGCGCTCGCGGTTGCGCCGGACAAGAGCGCAAAAATTTCCGCGACGGGACACATCGAGACTTCGACGGGCGTTGCCGATGCAAGCGCGTGGGGGAAACCTGCGGAGTGGATCGACTGTTGGGGAAATCTGAACGGCAAAACTCAGGGCGTCGCCATCTTTGACTCCCCGGCGAATCTGA
>JAYVOT010001029.1:0-11778 GCA_043757795.1 Chthonomonadaceae bacterium
GCTCTCGATGACTAATCGCGAATCATTCATCAAGCCGTCGGTATAGAGATAACAGCCCAGCAAATCTTCTCGGTTTGATGAAAAACCCTCGTAGTTCAATTTTGGTCTAGAAATCCAACGATGCTTTCGATCCGCTGACTTCGCCATCAAATCATATAGGCGCAACCCGACGCCCAATTTCGACTTCATCCAGTAATCGTTCGCGTTAATAGGAATGAGGAAGCGTTCCGGTCTTACAATGTGGTTCGCGTCCTCAAATAGCTCTTCACGCGATTTGATTCCCTCAAAAACCTGCTCAAAATCAAAATTCTCTAGATACCTCAATCCGCCATGCGCCATTTTAGAACTTCGGCTCGAAGTTCCCGAGGCGTAGTCGCCGCGCTCCAAAAGCAGACAGTCGATCTCATTTAGCCCGGCAAGCCTGGCTAGAGCCGCTCCGTGAACTCCGCCTCCAATAATCAGAAGGCGTTTGTCAGGAAGTCGAGTTAAAGAATCGAAATGCTGTTCCCTTGTCCAATCTGCTGTGGAATTTTTATTTTGAGCATTGGACATAGTATCACTGTATTCTGACAGTCACAGCGACGACCGAGGTCATTCCGCTATTTGGCTCGACAAGCGTTACAGTCGAAGTTCCCTCCGCAATGCCAGTGACTGTAGCGACGTAAGGAGAGTTGGGGTCAAAAGCCACGGTCGCGATTTCAGGATGACTCGAGTTCCACGTGACAGGATATTTGAGAGAACGATTTTGACTGTCTGTCAACGTCGCCGTCACTGTTGCAGTATGCGTTTGATTCGTGTAGGGAGAGACGTTGAGAACAGTTGTGTTGACAGCAACTTTGGAGAGCGTTAGGGCAAGCGGCACATCCAATGTTGTGACTTTTCCTACCGTGATTTGAGTTGTTATCGCACCGGAAGCGATAGGGTTGTCAGTTCCCGCCGAATCGGAAAAAGCGACTGCCGTTGTCTGAAAAGTCCCTGTAGGAAGTGCAGGAAATTTCGCGGACAAACTTGATGCAACCCCGCTCACGGAAGCGACAGGCAATAGTTTCGAGTCAACCACAGCTCCGGTTAGCGTATTTCTAACAGTCAACAAAACGGACTTCGTACCTTGCGGAATATTTGAAAGCGTTCCCTGAGGCGAGTCAGTCGTCAGAGCGGGCTGATTGACAGGTAGAATGTTTATCGGACTGTCGCCGCCCCCGCACCCTCCGATAAGCGCCAGTCCTAAGGACGCTATTAGCGCAAAATATCGTTTCATCAATTTCAAACTCCTTTTGAGCGATTGAGCCCTAGACGCTGAAACTCTGACTCCAAATTGGGGAGAATCCTCATCCCCCAAACGATGAGGCGGCTTGTAGCGCCAGGTGTGCGCCTTAGCAACTCATGTTACGCAAACGACAGAGCGTCATGACTAGGGTCCCATGACTAAAGTCACGGTCTTAGTGGCGTTCCGCCGTGTGTGCTTCGCACACGATACTCAAGGTCCGGAGTATGCTTGAAAAGCAACGCCCCGGCAAACTTACACAGGAATGGCAGTTCTATGGGCAGGCAAATCCGACTCATGTCCGAAGGACATACGGCGCGAAGCGCCACCTAGACCGTGACTTCAGTCATGGGATTCAAAAGCGCTCTCGAAAAAATCATTTGGTCGTCAGGTCTGCGTAACATCAGTTAGCAAGAATCCCAACCCGCCAAAACGCAACCCTCTATTAATACTTCGCCATAATTCCGATGCCGGGACGCCAACTGTTCGCGCCGGGTTTTGAGAGCGTGAAGAGACCCGTGAAGCGTCTGCCAAGCGGAATATGAAGGTCAAAGTCAATTGAAGAGCCGAATTGACCGCGATACGAATATTCCATCGAAAGGTCTGCCTTGAACCTTTGCAATAGTTGCGGGAAGAAAACTCCGAAGGTGTAAATCGTCTGATGTAGAGAATCCACTCCCCCTTCGCCATAGAACTCTAGTTTTTCAGGAAGAATAGGATAGACGATATCGACCGCCCCCCCTATGGTTTTCTGCGAAGTGGCGAGCGCCGCGACGGAGATCTGCCCCAACCCTGCAGGAAAGGTGAAACGTCCGGCATAACCTCCCACCCTTGGACCTGCAAGGGGGTTGATCTTGTCGAAATAGGCGAGTTGGAAGGCGGTAACTGAGTTTGTAGGCAAATTCCATACGACGCCGTCCGAGGAGGTGAAACTCATCAGTTTGCCAAGTTGACCGTTTGTCACAGGACCGGAAAACCAGTGGAACCTCCCGACTTGAATATCCCCTATCTTACGATTTCGATACCTCACCATCAATTCGTCAAGTTGGTTGTCGTCCGCCCTGTCGAGCGAGCCAAACCTTCCGGAAGCCCGTACGAAGAGCGGTCCCAATACGGCGGAGTCGCTGACAAATCCGAGTCCTGAATCCGAGCTTGTCGTCGTATAGCCAGCGCCGCCGATTGTCGGAGGGCGCAAGAAAATCCCTGAAGTCCGAGCCGCTTTCCCGCCGATACCGACGATCAAGCCTCCTGTAGTTCCGCCGTTGTTCCCGACTCCGACTCCGACTCCCAGATTTCCATTGGAGCCGTTCGAGCCGCCCAGATTGGTCACAAGCGTCCCGGAGCCGTCCGCCGCTCTTCCTCGTCCGTCAATCTGAATTCCGGGAGCGAACCTTCCGTACTCGGACGCCGAGTCTCTCTCATGATCGAGTTGAAACGTATCCAGCCTGCCGCTTTGAAAACCGAAACCTGTGTGATAAGATTCTTGCGCCCCGGTCAACGGCTCCACCATGTAATTGAATTCTTCACCGCCGGCAAACTCTTTCGGCTCTGTGGGATAGGGCGCGACCGGAACTCCGCCGAGCAAGTGAGGCACATAGGTCTCTTCGTCGGCATTTAAAATCACATAATTCGAGTCGTTAGGTTGTATGATTACAAAATGAGAACCCAGGTTGGCGCCGACGGGAACGGGTGCGCTCAATGCGACTGCCCCGGTGGCGGAGTTGAAAGCGGATACCAACCTCTCCTGTTTCTTGTCAGGACCATCAAGAAAGATCAGCTTGCCATTGACCCAATCGTCGGAATCCCCGACGAGCGCGTCGCTCAAAAACTCGAGAGCGCCGGATTTCGTTACGCTTCCGGTGATAAGCCTGTTTTGAACGCCTGTGACGACCACTTGCCCGGAGAAACATCGGACGACATCTCGGTTCGCCTCTATAATCATCTCGAACTCAGTGCCTCGAACGGCGCAGAGGGCGGAAGCGCCGCGAAATCTCCCCGGTCCCTTGTAATCTCCGGAAAGTCGGGAACCTGTCGATTTCAATGAGGCGTCACGTTGGCGAGAACCGGTGGTGACGATAATTCTACTGCTCTCGTTGACCCTCAAGACGGATTTATCCGAAAAAGTCAATTGCGCGATGCTCAAGCGTCCAGTCACCAGCGTTTCGCCTTTGTTCAATGCCTGATTTAATTTCGCATCCGAAAAATCAAATCCGTTTTGACTGATTTTGACCAGGTTTTTCTTCGCTGTCAGTTTTGCGCTCAACTGCGCTTGCGTCATGTTCGGCGAAAGCAGACAACAAACTCCCGTACCGAACGCTCCGATGAGTATAAGACCGGCTCTAAATCTCTTTTTTACCAGTGATGCTATACGCACGTATCCCCTCCTTTCGCCCTCTGATCTCCAACTCGCCCTTGAACTCAGTCAGAATAGATGAATCCAGTTGATTTTTAACCGCTTCACTGACGAGAATTTCGCTCCCAAACTCCTTATTAAGTGGCTCCAGCCGCGCTGCCGTGTTCACGGCGTCTCCAATCACTGTGAAGCCGACTTGTTGTTTCGCGCCCATCTCTCCCACAATAACATCGCCTGAATGAATTCCGATTCGTATTTTCAATGGGGGCAGTCCTTCCGCCTCACTCACTTTTCGCCAATCGTTCATTTTATCCTGCATTTCCAGGGCGCAAAGGACAGCTTTTTGTTCGTGACGGTCTAAAGCGGCGATAGAGGGCGCGTTGAAGTACGCCATAATCCCGTCTCCCATGATTTTATCCAACACGCCGTCGTATTTGTGAATGATGTCCACCATCTGATTCAAGTACCTATTCAGGATTTGAACCGCCTCGTGCGGGTCGATTTTTTCCGCTAGCGAAGTGAATCCTTGCACATCCGAGAATAAGATTGTCGCGTATCGCTTTTCAATCGTTCCCGGCTTAAAATCTATATCCAATACCGTAGCTAGCACCTTTGGTCCGACATATCGTTGGAAGGTACTTCTCGCACGGTTCGCACGACGCTCCTCCACCCAGAAAAAATAGACAGTTTCACTAAAGAATGATAGACCGATTGCAGAAAGAATTTGAGTCGGTTGCAGGATAAGAAACCTGTCAAAAAGGTATATTGAGCAGAAAAGAAGGCATCCGGTTAGAAATAAAATTGGAAAAGCAGCTTTGAGAGGTTTCAAAATTGCAATAAGCAGTGCAGGCGCCATCGCCGCCAACCAGACGAGAGCCGTCCAATATCCTCCGTCAACGTTTCGATAATAGTGTCGGGAGAGAAGGGTATGAACGATGTTGGCGTGAACATCTACTCCAAAACGTTTAAAGCTGTATCCAGTAGTATCGTCAGGGTTTTCATTATTAATGAGGGGGGTACTCTGAGCATCGGAATGCTCTTCAGGAAGCATACTGCCCGCGATCACGATCTTGCCGCGAAACCATTCCGCCAACTTGGAAGCGTTCTCCGGTCTCAAAACGTCGTCGAAGCCGACGATCTTGCAGGAGGAGGGACCCGGATATCCAGCGAAACAGATATTCACGCTGCCGTCTAGATTTGATCCGTCAGCCTGTAATGCAAAAAAACGTTCGAGCTTTGAGAGATGACTCAGCTTTTCCGCACGTTGCAGTCTATCACCCGGAAGTTCGATTTGCTCGCCCTGAGATTGCAGAGAGGTCGTGTGAAAATAGATGGGGGCACCCAAAAAAGAGTTTTTTTCGAGAGAGGAGAGCGTAGCGGACTCGAACTCGCGAAAGTTTAGAATTGGAAGTCGGGGCGTTTCGCTACGTTTGCTTTTGTCGTAGAGAGCGGCGAGCGTCGTTGCGAATGTCATGTACTGTCTCTGTGCCGAAGGATCGTCCGGGTCGCCATGCGTGAAAAAAAGTTGAAACCTGCGTATTCCTCGATCCAGTACATCTTGATTTAAATTCGCAGGACTTGCCGCCAGGGCGTTGTCAAAAATCAGAGCGTCCTTCGGGTCGGGAGTTCCGTCCGCACGAACCCGAACATTAACTGGAAATGCGGAGGAGGACTCTATATAGGTGACAGTCTGATTTGCTGAACTATCGAACGCGGACGTGAGAACGACATTGCCGCACTCCTTGAGAGCTGTTGCGAACTCCCTGTCGTCGTCAGGATCGCCTTCACTCTTGTTATAACCGCTTTTGGAGTTGAATGTCATGTCTAAACCGATCACGACTGCTCCGGCTTGCTTTAACTTTCTTATCAAATCAGCGTCAATTTTCCGAGGAAATGGGTAGTTGCATTTAGGAATTGAAGGTCGATACTGATCGATGATATTTTTGATTGCGTTGTCGTCTATTTTGACGATCACGACTTCCGGAATACTAGCTTCGCTTGCATTTCGATTGTGCGGACCTCGCTTTTGCATCAACCAATCGTATGAAAGCGTGTCAAATTTCGCGACGGTTTGCAGATAAAGCGAGTCCTGAGAACCGTTAGTCGAACTTAGCGACGCGATTCCCGGTTCGGATTGGTTCTTAGCGTTCCTTTTTGGAAACAACCCCCTGATTCGCTTTTCAATATTTCCAAGCGACAACACGACGAAAGCGCAGGCGGCGCCAATTGCAAGCGCCACTAAAAGGGAGCGAAGGCGTCTGTTAATTCTCGATTTATTTTGAGACTTTCTCACTTTCAATCGCCAAACCTTTCCGGTATGAAAGCGCCGAAACAAGCGCTATTTGCATTTGGCGCCAGACAGCATTCGAGCATTATCGTCAGTATATCAAATTGACAACGAATTGGCAAGGAATCCTTACAATTGAAAAGGAGCGCAGGAAGAGCCTGATAGATTTCCGCATCCGCATTTGGGCAACAACATTTAAGGAGTCTTGCTAAGGCGGGCCCAATTCTGAAGGAGAGAAAGCCCTCAGACCCTCATCTCCTTTTCTCGCACTGCGGCAGAAGGGGGGTGACAGAACGGGCGGCGTGAGACTTACCCATTTTGAATCACGCTCTTTCAAGAACATCTTGTTATAAAAAAAACTCACGCATCGGACTGCTTCATTGACTATTATGTTGGTTTAAGGGCGCAGGTCGCACGAAACCCGACGTCATTGCACAATACCTCGCCTTGAAAAGGAGGCGTTGGCATTTCAATGCCGGGGGCGGTTAGGAGGATGGCGCGAATCCGAAGGATTAACGAACCCGCGAACTTACTACGTCGCACTCTCGCCCCCCTTCTGCCCGCAGCGCGGGAGAAGGGGGTTGGGGGTATGAGGGCTTTATCTTAAAGTATTTGCAATTCAGATATTCGTTCGCAACCGCCTATCGGAACATTTTAGTTGCATCGACCAGTCTTAAAAAGTGAGCTGATAATGTAAGTAAAATCGCTTTAGACATTATGCGATCTGTGGCTAATATTGCGATTACGTTTTTCATTTGCATACTGCGGCAAATGATTCAGGTGAACACAAACTTCCACCTAAATTTCTTTTAAGAGTCGCTTGACAAACCGTTTTGGAGTATGATATTATCATGCGAGTGCGTATGTAAGACTCAATTAAACTCATATGAAATGCAGACCGATGCAAGGCGGTTTAGTCTGATCCGTGAGTGGTTTGAACAAACTTTCATGCTCTATTTGAAGATTCCCATTGAGGTGAGTTGTCTCTCTCCTCATCAACTATTTTGTCGCGAGAATGCTTCTTAAGCGACAGAAAACCGCCGCTATCGCGGCGTATGCTACGCTGCATATCGAAATTTTATCACCTACTTTCTCGATTTGCCAGCATTTTATTGTTTGTGGAGGGTTCATATCAATGAAAGCAAGAAGAACAGGTTTTACCCTGATCGAGCTTCTCGTCGTCATCGCGATCATCGCGATTCTAGCTGCAATTCTCTTCCCAGTATTCGCTCAGGCTCGTGAGAGAGCAAGAGCTGTCTCCTGTCTCAGCAACACCCGCAACATCGGCCTTGGTCTCTCCATGTACGTTCAGGATTACGATGAGTTGATGCCGACCGAGTTCGCTAAAATCGACTCCCCGGATAAAGATATTATTCCTAAGGGCGGAGCCTGGATCATCCCCTACGACATTCAAATCCTCCCGTACATCAAGAACGACCAAGTGTTCGGTTGCCCCAGCGACTCAGGTCGGTCCGATTTTTACGACTTCGTATGGAGAAAATCCGATTACGACAAGAACAAGAAGCGATCTTACGGCTACGTCGGAGCAGTCAACACGATTGAGAGGAAGAACTCGGGCAACGATCAGCCCGATCCAAATACCGGAATGAGCGTCTGGCAAAGCCCTCACGCCATCGCGTCCTTTGACGAGCCTGCCAACACGCTTTCTATCATCGAAGAGTGGGGACTTAACAATAATCAGCCCGACTCAGGAGTCTTCGGATCTCCCTGGGGAGCTGCTTTCACGAACTGCGATAACTGGAAATTAGCAGGCAGGCATAAACCCGCTCTGAACAACTCCGAAAAAGGCGACGCTTTCGGATGCGCCGGGGACTTTGACGACAATACGAAGAAACCCATGAGAGGACACTTTGACGCAACAAATGCTGTCTTTGCCGACTCTCATGTCAAAGCGCTCAAATACAGCCAGATCCGAGCTAATGACTGGAACGTCTACAAGTTGACGAAAACAAACCTCAATCTGTAATTAATGGGTGAACTGTTGAGACGGCATCGGATATCATTCCTTTGCCGTCTCAATTTTTACTTCCTATTTGCAGGATAATAAAAGTCTCGATTGTTAGTTTCTGTTTTGCCTTGTCCTTCGATCACATGAAGTTACACGCCAAAGGATGATTTTGATGAAACGACTGAATTTACTCATATTGCTCGGAATTATATCGCTTTTCGCGGTTGTCTTTTCGGGTTGCGACGCGCCGCTTCCTTCTAATGCTGGAACTCCCGCAGCAGCCAATGGGAAAACCGCTGACCCCAATGCGCAAGCAAAAGCGATGTTGGACAACCCTAGTATGTCTGCAGAGCAGAAAGCGAATATTCAAAAAGGGATTGACGCACGCGCCGGCGCTTCATCAACTGGAAAATAACTGATGAACCTTCCTGCAGTTACCCAACATTTATCTTCAGATCGAAGTGATTTGCAGGAATCGACTTTCCCTCAACCAGCTTGCGATAAAAGCGTGAACAAAAAAGAACTCAACGCTCCGACAAAAACGCGGAAGAGAATGCTAATTTCAATAGCTTTTCTTTCCGTTTTTGTCGGAGCGTTGACTATTTCTCATAGACTCTGGCGAGAAACCGTCTTACACGAAGCCTACCTTCCTGAATTAGAAGAGATGTCGAAGCGCGATCCGTTGGATGGTAAAATTCAAGCTATTCTTTCGCTGAGACAGGCGCAGTCGAACGACTACCTTGCCACTGCTGAATCCCTCCACAAAGCAATTGAAGATGGAGAGAGCAACGAGGCTACCTGGCTTACTTGGTCCGCTTCGCTTGCAGCGGCTGGCGATCGCAAACAATCCGCCGCTGTCTTGTTGCTTGGCAAACGCGATTCGAGATTAACAGCAACAATGGATGCGGCTATTTTAAGAGGCAGAGCTGTCGGACTCACTCCGACCCCCAGTACGTTGGCGGAAGCGATCTGTCCTGAAGGGGCCAGTAAAAAATTAGCGAGATATGCTAACGGTAGCGTCTTCAACAGTTTCTTTGAAACATGGGGAAGAAAAAACCCGGAAAAAAGCGGGTTCGCAACACGTGAGAAATGGGCGAAAGAGAACCCGAAAAACCTGCTCGCGATGCGACTATTGGGAGAGGCGCTGGTTCGAAACCGTCGACTTACGGAAGCGATTGAGGTTTTACAGGGTGTCGTAAAATCCGACTCGACTTCCGCCGAGGCGCACCTTGTTCTTGGACAGGCATTTGAAGAGTACGGCATTCCCGCGCAGGCAGGCGTTCAGTACAGCGCCGCCCTTAAGATCAAGCCGGACTGGTTCCCGGCGCTGATGGGACTAGGCAGCATCGCGGTCAAAAAAGATTTGATTACGATTGCAGTAGGAGCTTATGAGAAAGCTTACGCTCAACAGCCGAATTCCGTTGAAGCGATGATCGGACTGGGAAGGGCTTACTACAATCAGCGTACTACGCTCAACAAATCACTGGAAATGTTTGAGAAAGCGGCAAAGTTCGCCCCATCACGCACGGATTTTTACACCTTCTACTCTAACGCCCTTCGCAATAACTTCAAAATGGATGAGGCGGAGACAGTACTCAAACGACGCCTGCAAGAAGCTCCCAATGACGCTCGCGCTCACTACCTGATAGGTCTTTTGTTGCTGGATAATCATCCGACTCCCTCTAGAGAGACGGAGGCTGAACGAGAGTTGCGTACGGCTTTGAAACTTGAGCCGGATGTCGTCACGACTAAGGTTCGCCTGGGAAGACTCCTCGTCGCCCGCGGAAATCCGCGTGAAGCGATTCCCCTCCTTGAAAGCTCCATCTCCGAAGACAGATTTAATGTTCCCGCTATCTTCGCGCTTCAACAGGCTTACTTGAAAACAGGAAGGTTGGCGGAAGCGAAACGCGCTCAAGAGATCGCGGAGGACTCGGACAAATACGTTCAAAGAACCTCATTTCTTGAAGACATGCTTCAGAGACAACCAGGCGATCTTCCCATGCACGAAGAGCTTGTTAAAATTTACAAACGCGGCAACGAAATGGAAAAAGCTAAAAGTCACGCTGATATGGCGTATATGTTGAAAAATCATCGTAAACAAGCTGAAATCGGAATAAAAAAATTGAATGACGCCACAATGATCGCTCCGGGTAGACAGTAAGGCAACATGCAGAATTTACGCTCAGATTTTTTGGATCGAATGAGTTGTAGAGCTATCGGAAACTGAAGTAGTAATTCTTGCTTGTTGTCCAAGTCCTTTGTTTACTCGTATTTCATCCCGACGCTGAGAATCCGCACCCAGCATTGAAGAAGAGTGACCCTTATCCCGCACCCCTCTTTCCCAAGCGCTGAGTGAAGAAGGGTGGCGCGAGAACGGGCAGCGTAAGACTTGCCTGTTATAATCATACCTTTTCAAGGGCGTGTTATTCTGATAGAAAATCCCATGAGTGGGACTGCTTCATTGACTATTATGTTGGTTTAAGGGCGCATTTTCGCACGAAACCCGACGTCATTGCACAATACCTCGCCTTGAAAAGGAGGCGTTGGCGTTTCAATGCCGGGGGCAGTTAGGAGGATGGCGCGAATCCGAAGGATTAGCGAACCCGCGAACTTACTACGTTGCACTCTCGCCCCCCTTCTGCCCGCAGCGCGGGAGAAGGGGGGTTGGGGGGATGAGGGATGTCTAAAATTAACGCCAAACGCCCATTCAGAGGTCACATGACTATTCGTTCACAATTCTCGCTATTTTTCCTGGGATTAATTGCAATCGCTATTTCAGTTGGTTGCAACAAGCCCAACGCTCAAATTGCAGAACCCTCAACGACCAAAATTGAAACTAAGATTGAAGCGAAACCGGACGACCTCTTTGAAGAGGTCGCTGAGAAATCAGGGGTCAAGTATCAGTGGGAGCCTCTCGGCAAACGTCCGCTAACTATCCTGCAAACTATCGGAAACGGTTGCGCTTTTCTGGACTACGACAACGACGGCAACCTCGACATACTCCTTGTAGGACACAAACCTGCCCTCTTCAAAGGGGATGGCAAAGGAAACTTCAAAGACGTCACGATAGAAACCGGATTTGACAAGATCACAGGCTATTTCATCGGTTGCGCGGTAGGAGACTATGACAACGACGGCTATCCCGACCTCTATTTGACAGGCTACCGCGAAGGCAGACTGCTTCACAACGAAGCAGGAAAGAGCTTCAAAGATGTCACGTCAAGTTCAAATATTGCGAAGCAACCCTGGGGAACTTCCTGCTCTTTTGGGGACATAGACAACGACGGCAAAGTCGATCTCTATATCTGCAACTATGCGGTTTTCGACGAAAAAACAAAGCCTCAACTCTGTAATTTCAAGGACGTCAATGGAAATACCATTGCAAGCTCATGCGGACCACGCAATTATACTCCTGAGAAGGGGGTTTTGTATCGTAATCTGGGGGGCGGCAAGTTCAAAGACGTCACTCTCGAATGGCACGCGAACTCAGTTCATGGACGCGCGCTCGGAGTAGCGATCACCGACTACGACAACTCAGGCAGACAGAGTATTCTCATTGCAAACGATGAGATGCCCGGAGATTTGCTTCAAAACACTGGCAAGTTTTTTCACGATGCGGGAGTGGAGTCTACGACTGCTTACGACAAGGAGTCTACTGTTCACGGCGGGATGGGGGCAGACTGGGGAGATTTCGACAACGACGGCAAACTTGATCTTACTGTCGCGACTTTCCAGCGTGAAGCGAAGTGCGTCTATCAAAATATCGGGGGCGGAATCTTCTCGGAGAACTCGAATCAACTCGGAGTCGCGCAACCTTCCGCTCCCTACATCGCGTTTGGAGTAAAATGGATTGACATTGACAACGACGGCTACCTCGACCTGCTCTTTGCGAACGGACACGTTCA